>JBGSVR010000508.1:0-19245 GCA_041752855.1 Thermosynechococcaceae cyanobacterium | reverse complement strand
AGAGATAGGGCGTTGACCTGGCTCCACCGCCAAAGACTGTAAAAGCTGATTCCAGCCTGCCAGAAATTGCGGGACGGGCTTGGCTGGAATGGTATAGTCTGCCGCGCCAGGGATTTTTAGCAGGGCTGGGGTGCTGCCAATATCAATAGAAAGCCAGTCAAACGGGATTGAGGGATGCTGGCGACACAGGACTAAATTTTGCTTAAGGTCTAGGCCAATGGCTTCGTCTAGAACCCAATGGGCATTTGCGTTCTGCGCCAAGTTTTTGAGATTAATATGAGATTCTTCAAAGCTGTAAAAGCCCCCAACGTGCCCTGGTAACATGCCAGAGTAAGTCGCATGGGCAGTATTGGTAATCAGCGTGAGGCGAACGTTGGGCAAGGGGTGGGTGCGAAGAAAATTAAGGGTGATCGCATGGCTATGGCCTCCGCCGATTAAAACCAGATTTTTCAATTCTGTCATCTACTTCACGCACCAAAAGCGCCCATCTTCTCTCGGGATCTCTTCTCTTTAACACCGAAGATAGTTCTTTTTATTAAAAATGCTTGCCCCCAAGCTGTGGTGAGTTTGGGGGCAAGCATTTTGTAGCGTCAGGTAAGCTCTTTCTATAAGGTGTTGCCTACTCTTGTGCTGCCTTAACTTCGCTTAAAGCTCTGCTACGGCGCGTTCAATCAACCGTCTTGCAAGGGTTTGGGTGCCAGTATGGGTATAGTAGTTTGTGGTCATATCTAGAAATGCGCCCAAATAATCGAGCTTATCTTTAGAGACTTCTACAAACTTGGTGAGGTTATCGACGACGCTTTCTGGCGTTAACCCACGCGAATCTACAAAATCCGTCATCCACCCTTTCATAGAACCAACGCTGCTGGTGATAAACGAAAGCTGTCCGGCAGCGTCTCCGCCTGGAATCAGCGTTCTCACTCCCTTAAACGTGCTGTTCTCCTCTAGCTCTTTGGGCTGCATATTTTGCAGGGCAGATAGACCCTTGAGGGCAAAGTCTGGTCCCAAAGGCACTAGCCCATCAAAGCAAACCAGCGCCGCCATCCGCATGAGAGATTCGCCGCCGTAGTCACCCAAGGCCGCCAAAAAGTCCCCAATGCTGTCGCCAGGGATGCCGTTGATTTGGCAGAAGGCCACCAGTTCAACTACCAGCTTGACGGACAGGTCAATACTCTGCGCTTTTTCAGGCTTGGGGGTAAGGTTTTTCAAAAACCCAAGAAAGGAGATATCTTGACCTACCTTATTTGCCATCGCCGCCGCGCCTAGGGCACCAGAAGCGCTGTCAACCGTTTGGTAAAGCCAGAGAGCATTTTGATAGCCCTGGGATTTGTCGTTAAAGAGCGCTACAGCCCGTTCGCCAATGGCCTGAACCATCGCAGGGTCAGACTCGCCCGTGACGGCAGTAATGGTGTTGTTGAAGCCGATGAGGTTGTTCCACTCGCCAGGAATTACAAAGTCCAGCGATCGCAGCGCCATGACCGTTACTCCGCCATTGGGGAGTTCGTCAACCAGTTCGTAAATGGGCTTACTCATAAGAACTCCAGAAGTTTTTTACGGAATTAACGCAGCTTTGAAAGCCCGTTGAGGTCAAATTTTTCAAGCCATGCTTGGCGTTCAGTTCTGGTAAAAGATGGATCACGCGACAGTGCCTTAACCTGATAGCGATCGCCAACCAAAACCCCCGTTTGAGTTGTGCCAATCTCTAACGCCGGAAACCCAGCAATATCGGTAGTGCTGCTGGCATATTTTTGAGCGGCACTGGGAAGGCTTTTGGTATCAGAGATTGAAAGCATGGCTACATTTTTGCCATCTTTATTGAGTTTGGCCTCAGCAAACCCCTTTTTCTCTTGGGCGTAGACCCGCTCATACCCATTTGCTGATTTTGGAAAATACTTATTAAACTGGCTCCCTTGGGTTGCCGTTTTAGCAATGGCCTTTGGTGCCCCCCGCTGAGTGGTTTCTTGCTGAACTTGGGCGTAGGGAGAAGGGGGCTTGCTGGCACAGCCTGTGCTGAAGAACACTAAACCACAGAGGCAGATAGATAGTACGATGCTGCCCCAACGTTTCATAACGGGCATAATAAGCTCCTCAATCGGTGACTCAGAAAAAACGTCGCTATTCTGTAATGTACGATGCGCTTGTCAATTTTTTAATCAAGCTGCGGTTTACTTTAATGTTTATTCATTTAGCGTTTAACCTAAATAAATAGAGCAATCCTGCATCAAAGCCTGCTTTTTACAGAAATTCAACCTTACCCGTCGCTAAATGATAGTAGGCGGGTAAAACTTGCAAATTTTCAGTATGACACTCGTGAGAAAGGATCGGTTCCGCCTTTTGGATGAGTTTAGCGGTACGCTGCGTATGCTTTTGGATTGCGTTGGTGAGCAGGTCGCCCGATACCTTCAGTACGGCGTTAACGGATGGCTCAATATAGCTGAGGAGGTTGTTGATTTTGCCTGTGTCTGGCTGGTGGGCGGACTCTTGGTGCGAAGCTATCGCCGCTGTCACGGCTCCACACCGCTCATGCCCCAATACCACCACAAGCCGTGTCCCCAGATGTTCGACCGCATACTCAATGCTGGCAATCACGGCATCATCGGCAACGTTACCTGCAATTCGCAGGACAAACAGATCGCCAACGCCCTGATCAAAAATCAGCTCCGGCACCACTCGGGAATCGCCGCAGCCCAGCACCACGGCAAACGGATGTTGAGCGCGAGACAAGTCAACCCGCCGCTGCGCACCTTCGTGAGGATGCTCTACATGGTCAAGGCGATAGCGTTCGTTGCCTGCTTTTAATTGCTGGAGTGCGGCAGTCGCCGATATATTGTCAATGGCGCAGTAGGTATTGAGCGTTAACATGCAGCAGAACCTGGGTGAATGCCTATGGCATAGCATTCTGACCCATCCACTTCGTTCAAAAAATCAACTGGGACACATACTGAGCGATTTAGACCGCAATCCTATGAACGCATCACATTTGAACACATCTCATTTACGGGCATCCTACTCAAATACCCAGTTTTTGCTGCACCATAAGGGATGTCTTAATGCCCAGTATTAAACCCAATCTTAAATCTAATCTTAAAAGTCAGGTCTGCTTTCTAACGCCCAGCCCGCTGTGCCCAGAGAAACCCCTGTTTGTGTTTTTGCCAGGGATGGACGGGACAGGCCAGCTTTTGCGCACTCAAATCGCAGACCTAGAGACGGTGTTTGATATTCGCTGTCTGGCGATTCCACCCGATGATTTAAGCACCTGGGATGAACTTTCGGCAAAAGTGGCAGCACTGATTGAAGCCGAACGCGACCAACGACCAGCCGACCAGCCGATTTACCTCTGCGGTGAATCGTTTGGGGGCTGTCTGGCCTTAAAAATGGCGATTCACTCCCCCCATTTGTTGAGTCACCTCGTGCTGATCAATCCAGCTTCTTCTTTTCATCGTCAGCCTTTAATGCGATGGGGAGGACAGGTGGTTCGGTGGGTTCCAGACTTGGCTTATGGGTCTTCAGCCGTGGGGTTGCTGCCCTTTTTAGCTGCACTTGATCGCATTTTGCCAGAGGATCGCAGAGTGTTGCTGAAGGCCATGAAAACAGTCCCCAAGCAAACCTCAGCTTGGCGGATGTCTTTACTCAAGTCGTTTGTATTAGACACTTTGCCGCTTCATAAAATTAAGCAGCCCGTTTTGATGATTGCCAGTGGCAGCGATCGCCTACTGCCTTCGATTCCAGATGCCCAAAAATTAAGCGGCCTGTTGCCCAATGCCAAGCTTCATATCTTGCCCTATAGCGGTCATGCGTGCCTGCTAGAAAAAGACGTCAATCTATACGAAATTTTTGAAAGCCAAAATTTTCTAGTACAGCCCAATGTACAGGGGCTGTACAGCTCAAGAATTTAGGTGTGCAGCAGCCCCTGTTGATACCCGTAGCATCCCTCTCTATTTCACCTTGGCGCGGAACCGTATAAACCCGTAGGAGTTGATAGGGTTGCCAGGAGCTGTAGCGTTGGGAACATCCCCAAGATTGACCACAATTGCACCGTTGTCTTCTTCTAGGGCAGGTTGCTTACAGGCAGTGGGTAAGGTTGACTGTGGTGGATAGTACCGAGCGGCATCCCCATCTCCAATATTGGTATAGCCGTAGGTTGTAGTGCCTTGGGATACTTGAATGCCGCGATCGCCTCCTGGTGACGCAGGGGTAGTATTAGGTGCGGCGGTTAAGCTATTAAACGCATCGGGCACAAAAGTTTGGTAGCGGGGAATGCGATCGCAGATGGTTACGTTTTTGGCTGACCCAATTCCAGTCGATAAGAAGTAGATTGTGTACTCAATTTCATCTCCTGTTTTAGTGGTACCGCCATCACGGGCACCGAGTAAAAACGTACTGCTGGTTGCACCTGTGGTATTAGGCCAGTTGGTGCTGCTGGGAGGCGTTAGACCAGCCTGAATCACGTTTTTGTCATAGGGATAGGAGGGGTTGTTAGTGTTAGTCTCTGGGTCATAGGTGCCGAGTGAAATACCGCCGTTATTGAGACTGCCGTTAACCCCCGTAATCCGTTTTACCAACAAAACATTGGGGCTATTACAGACTTGGGTGGTAGCGGCATTTACGCTAAGAAAAAAGCCTGTTAAAGGAGGTCCTGAATCAGTCACAATTTCAATGGTATTAACCCCTGCTTGCCAACCCTGACTAAGATTAAAGGATTGCAGAGATGTGAACCCTAATGCATAAGCATTTTGAGTCGGAGTCGTAATATTTTCAACGCCATTCACCTTAGCGCTCACAAACTGATTATCGACGGATACGCCCACCGGGACACTGACAGAAATAGTATTCGCATTACTGGGTAACGTTACGCTTGCAGTGTACTTCACTCTAACCGTATCGGTTTGTTGATTTGAGTTGCTATTTAGATCGGCATTTTGATGATTGCCAGTGCTGTTGGGCGCTATTCGGAATGGATAGCTAATCCACTTAGCGTTAGGTAGCTCATTAATCCAAGTTCCAGCCAGTTTTCCCGTTACTACGGCAGGCATTACTCCTACAGGGCGGGGGGTGGCATAAGGTGTATACAGGCCACTTGCAGGGCCTGCAATCCATTCAGCAGTCCAGTTTAAGTCATTGCTGCCAACGCTCAGGGCTACACCACTAGCATCAATACCAGTATTTATAGTCGTTCTAAAGTCTGGGGCACAGGTCGTTGGGGCAGGGCCTGCGGCAATGGTGTGAGATTGCCGAATGCCAAAATCTTGCTGGGTAATGTTGGTGGTAATTGTAGTAAGCGCAATATCGCCTAGCGTAGCAATGACCGCATCAATGGTGCCGCCTTTATTTTCTCCAGTATGAAACCAGCCACTAGGTCGGCTTGGCACTAAGGGGGCTGTGTCCCCTAGCGCAAAACTCGAATCATTAGAAAGCCGCAGTGTAAGGCTAGCATTCGCAGGAACATTAGAGAGCGTATAAACGCCGTTTGTATTGACGGTGGCTTTATCTGCAACCTTACCCGCAGAATCAATAGCGTATACGGTCAAACTTGTTGAATTAGCATTGTTTCCAGCATCACTGCCATTAATGGTGACGCTGGCATCAGCATCATTGAAGACAGTCCCACTAATACTAATGTTACTAATACTAACGATGGTACTACCTATGGCACTAGCTTCTTGGCGATGAAATACTACATCCCCATTAATAGGTGTCCCTGTAAATTCCCCTGAAGATCCGTCAGCATTATCGACGGTATATAGGTCTTGGGGTAGCCCCAAAATGAGACTTTGAATGTAAGGTTGATTTTGAGTGCTGGGTCTGCCATTGGTATCACCGAGCGTCACGCTAATACTACTGCCAACAGCACCCGCCACTAAAACAGGTACCCGTACCGTAACGGTTCCCCCTGGTGGTATGGAGCCATTGTTTGTCCCTGAGATGCCATTGAGCAAACTCCCCGTTGACTGACCACCGCTTAGGAGCGGGACTGTAATATTGTTAGTCGTCAAGTTAACGGGAGCTGTTGCACCAGAACCATCGGCATCGTACTCTACAACCTGAATCGGCCCATTTTGGCTGCTACCGTTTAGGATAGCCGCAGGCGCATCGGGAATAAAAAACTGGGTGGGGTCATTGCCTGCGTTGGTAATCGTAAAGCTGAAATACACGGTATTGCCAACGTTGGGTATACCGCTAACACCACTTGCTATGACTGAAATGCCAGCAACTTCTGCAACGGTGATGCTGACTTTGTCAGATAGTAGCGTTTTAGTTAGACCATCTGAGGTGTCTAGATAAGACCCTGTCGCCTGATTCTCAATCACTGTGCCAGGCGGTGGACTTGCCCCATGTGCAGGCATTGCTAGCAGACTTTCTCCTAGAAGCAGCCCAGCGATCAGCAGCGACTGATAAGTCCGTTTTGTGGCGTTGTACTGCTGGGTAGACATGGGCAGGTAGGTAAAAGGGTTAGAGGGTTTAGATAGAAAGAGCCGTTTAATGATTAATCTTGGCTATGGATTAACCTTGGTCTTAAAACGAACCAGCCCGTAAGAATCGGTTGGTGTGCCTGGTGCAGTAGCACCAGGAATTAAGGGGAGATCGGGCTGGACACTACTGCCTGTCCCAGTGATATCAATCTCTAAGGTGCCGTTGTCTGCTACGCCGTTGGCAGGCGTAATCAGATTGCAGCTTGCAGAAGCACTACCACTACTGGTGTGGAACTGGGCGCGATCAATGCTTGAATCAGAGGCATTGGTGAGGTTAATGGCAGTGCCACTATTCCCAAGCTGAAGCTGTATTCCTTTTCCAAGGGTGCCCGTGCTGTCGGGCAAAAACTGCTGCTCACCGATGATGCGATCGCAAATTTTAACGGCGTTAGCGTCAGCCCCCTGAGCATTAAGGAAATAGACCGTGTATTCAATCTCATCACCTGGCTTTACTTTTCCGGCACTGTAGGCACCCACTAAGTAACCGCTGAGCCAGTTAACGGTGGGGTCATCGTTCGCTGTAGCAGGATTATCAAGGACGTTGGTGAGTACCGTCCCGTCATTGGGGTTGGTAGTCAGGCCATTAATTCGAGTAATTCGTTTCACCAACAGCACCTTGGCACTGCCAGCCACCACCGTCACCGTCGTTGGGTCAACGGTTGCCGTTTGGGTTTGGGCGATCGCGGTACCAATGGCACTCACGCCGGCAGGCAGCCCGGTAGTCGTGGCGTCAATGTTGTCGGTCTTTACCCCAGCGACAGAAATACCATTCCCTGTGGCAGTGGCCTGATTGCTCAAAACACCGCTGATACCCGTATTAATCGTGACCGGAATACTGAACTGCAAAATACCGCTAACGGGCAGGGACGTGGTGGTAGACAATAGATTTGCCGTAGCCCCAGCCGCGCCAGTATAGCTACCGTTGACCGTCCCCGATGCGCCCCCTAACCCCACGACGGTCGGAACGCCCGCAGCCGTGAGGCCACTGGGTAGCGGGTCGTTTGGCATAAAGTTGGCGATCGCCAGGTCGCCCGTATTCGCATAAGAAATGCGCCAGGTTAAGGTATCGCCCGAATTAATCTTGCTGTTGCTATCGGCATCGGTCGTCAAAGCCACTGACTTAAAGCCTTTGAGTTCGTAATCAATCACCTCAACCGTCGCATCATTACTAATCACAGGCAGTAGACTAGCGCCTTTAACCGTAGAGTCATTGGTATAGACATCCTGGCGTTTATTGCCAGAGGGGTTCAGCGAAATAGTCCAAGAGCGCGTTGAGTTGGTGGCAAAGGCGACGCCATCTATCAAGCGAATGCCCGTTGCTGCCGATAAGCCATACCCACAGCTTCCATCTGGACCTGCTGTTGTACCCGCGCACCAAATGCTGCCGCCACTCCCTGGATTCAGGTTAGTGCTGGCGGAAGGATCTTTATTGATGGTTGCCGCTGCTGCATTGGTAAAGTACCAGGTTGCCGTTGAAGTCGTTGCGGCTAAAGCACTTAAGCCTAGAGTTCCTGAAAAAGAAGTGGCGGGGGCACGACCATTAGAAGAAGCCCCAAACGAACCAGACCCATCTCCGACAAAAGGCAGCACATCAATTAAATCTAGGGAAGTAATAGGGGAAGTGCTTGTGTTGCGATAAGTACTCACATACTGAAAGGGAGTATTGGGCAGCACCTGCGCCACAGGTGCAGTTTTAGACAACAGCAGCCCCTGCGTCAGGCTAGTGGTAATGTCTCGCGTTGCAGACCGTTCGGCTAAGGTTGAGGTAGGGTCAGCCTCTGGAGTTTCAATGATGGCTGTATTGCGGAGCGTTACGGCATTATTAAGGGTTGCATCAGCAGTGGCCTTAAACCTGATTTTAGGCAATGCCACAGTGGTAGACTGTGACCCTAAATCCCATGTTAAAACTGACTCACTAGCTTGTGTACACAGTGGATTGGGGGTGCTAACGGCAGTGCAGACTTCGATTGTAGTGGGGCTGTTAGCTACCCCGTTGACTAATCCACTTCCGGCTACAAAAGTCAACTTAGGCGGCAAAAGATCGCGCACCTTCGTTAACCCACTGACCGACCCAGGGCCATTGGTGGTGAGATTGGGTGTTAGCTCATATTCAATTTGGCCGTTTGGAACAGTGACGCTACCAGGAGTGTTGTTAGGGTATGTGGTTTTGCTAATTCTGGCCTGTGCATAGCCCAGTCGCAGCTTATCGGCATTACCTGGCACAGAAATACTGGTAGGAACAAAAGTGTTGCTCGCCCATGCGCCGCTATTGATATCGCTAGAGCTGTAGGTACCAAAGTTGGGGATAATGGTGTCGGTTGCTAAGCCCGTGACGGCGCGCATTTTTAGGTAGAAGTACAGATCGTAAGCTGCTGGCACTGTTCCGCCCGTAACTTTAAGTCTGGCCTTGGTGATGGTGCTTCGACCACCAGGGGCTAGGTCAGGGGTAGAATACCAGCCTGTCGTGGCACCACACTCACTGGCAATTGAAGCAGAAGCAGGATAGCTAGCAGGAGGCCAAACGCCAGAGGCTGTCCCATATTCCACGGTATAGGCAGGATAGCCGGAGGTGGGAGTGGTCTTGACCTGATGCGCCACTCCAGGGGTAATATCAACGAGCTGTGATTTGGAGTTGTCCCAGATATCGCAGACTGCAACGTTGCTTAAGGCAAATGCACCCTGATTAAATAAGCGCTCAACGGAGGTAAAAATTTCGTTTGGCGCAACATAGCCTGTCCCTGACCAGCGCGATAGGGTGGTGCCAGCAAAAACTACATAGGGGTTATCGCCAGGATTTTTGGTATAGCTCTTTTCAAAGTAGCCCTGATAGCCTGGAATATTTGAATTGACTGAGTTGTCAACGGTATTTTCTGTGGCTGCACCAAAATTAGACTGACCGCTAATACTAACGGGGTCAAACGTTGTAAAGGTATTGGTCGTGGGCAGTCCCGCTGCTGGGATAGACGCAAGGGGAACGGCTAGGGTGACAGGGTTTACAATCGCCGTGCGTCGAGTTGCAGGCCATCCCCCCCCTCCTTGATTTGCGGAGGGAATATTGGAGAGAGAGGTATCTGCCCCTGTAATGGTTACTGTGATGGGTGTGCCTGCTCCGCCAGACTGCGCACAAGCCGGTGTGCCAGAATTTACAACTGAGCGAGTGGGATGAGTGGCGTTGTAGTAAGAAAATGGATAGCTGGCAAAGTTTTGCGTTGTACAAGTAGAAAGCGCGTAGTTGACGGCAGGGGTAGAGGTAAAGTCGTCCCTGAAGGTGATTGTGCTGGCTAAAGCTTCATTACCAACCGTTGGACTTAGCCCTACGGGCAAGGAATTTGTGCCAGTATCTGTATCTACCCCAATAATGTAGCTGTAGGTTACAAGGTAGTTGGCACCCGATGCTCCGTTGGTCGAAATAATTTTTCTTAAGTTCCAGCGCGGTAACGCTGTTACTGCAACGGCAGTCGGCGGGTCGGTAACGGTTGCAATGCAGTTTGTGCAGGCTAAGGTAGATGTTGGGTTGACTGAGGTTGCGTTGGCAACGTTGCCGCCTACTAAAGCATCTGCGGTAAAGGCTGAAGAAATAGGTGCAGCCTGAGGGCCAAGGTAGCAGGTCAGTTTGGTTTTATCTGTACTAAAGGCAGATTGGGTTGCGCTAGGGCTATTAGTATTAGCAACTGGATTTAAGCACTGGCCTGGTAAGGTAGTCCAGATAATGCCAGCAGGGAGCTGTGTCGTAAATTGGGGTGTTGTGCTGTAGCTAGGCGTAGAGGAGTTGACGCTGTAGTTGAATTTGTAGCGAATGTAGTCGTTGGTACGAACCCGTCCATTGGTGGCTGGGGTGCCCCCTGGGTTGTTGGTATTAAAAGTAGAATTGTCGCAGCCTGCATTGCTGAGGCTAGTACAGATAACATTGGTGTTGATCTGGTCGCTAGTGGTATTGATGGGCAAAATGCCGTCTGCATCAACGGTCACAACTAAGGCAACATTGCCCCCATCAATCACTACAGATTGACTGGCGCTACCCTCTTGACGATGGTTGGTGGTATCTCCATTGATGGGGCTACCGCTAGCTTCTCCAGAAACGCCATCAGCATTATCTTGGGTGTATAAGTCGTTGGCCTGAGCGACGTAGGGGGTATTGTTTGGGCTGGGCTGCCCAGTTGTGTTGCCTAAGGTAACGCTGAGGGTACTGCCTGAGGTGACTCCTGCCGGAATATTGATTGGCACTCTCACCTTAAGGGTGCCGCCGACAGGGATAGACCCGCCGTTGGGAATACCAGTAAGGCTTCCCGTCGCGGCTCCACCGTTGGGAACTGTATTATTGCTAGAGATGGCTGTAGGAGCTGTGCTACCGCTGCCGTCAGGGTCATATTCGATGACGGTTAAAGAACCAGCCGTTGCACCAATTACGCCTGTAATCGCAGAAGGCGCACCAGGAATGAAAAACTGGGCGGGGTCGTTGCCAATATTGGTAATTGTAAAGTCAAAGTTAAAGGTATTCCCTCCACTTGGCACCCCTGAGTTACCCGAAGCTGTGACCGTTATCCCAGCGATTTCTGCAACGGTGATGGTGACTTTATCAGATTGAACAGTCTTAGATTGGTTATCGGCCTCATCAATGTAGGAGCCAGTGGCCTGGTTTTCAATGACTGTTCCCGCAGTGGGGCTGGCGGCACCGGCAGACATCCAGGGTAGGCTACTGCCCCCCAGCAGCAGGGCGGTGGTGAGCAGAAACGGATAGCTTCTGTTTTTAGGGTTGAGGGGCTTAGACATAGGAGAAGGTTTTGTGAAGTGGGTAAGTTTAGGGATTCACTTTAGTTTTGAATCGGAAAAATCCATAGGAAGTGTCGGGAGTGCCCGGAGCAGTAGCACTCGGAATCGTGGTCAGATCAGGCTGCACGGTGCTGCCTGTGCCCGTTATGTCAATCACAAGTGTGCCGTTGTCGGCTACGCCATTGGCGAGTGGGATTAAGTTGCAGCTAGCAGGGGCGCTGGTGCTACTGGAATAGAACTGGGCGCGATCTGCACCATCTACGCCACGATTTAGATCTAGAACAGAGCTGTTGCCTAGCTGGAATTGAATATCTTTCCCTAGGCCGTAGCCGTCATTTAAGAAGGTCTGTTCACCAATGATGCGATCGCAAACCTTAAAGGTATTAGCATTTGCCCCTTGAGCATTTAGGTAGTAAATCGTATATTCAACAGTGTCTTCAGGCATAATTTTGCCTGCATTATAGGCTCCTACTAAATAGCCACTTGGCCAGTTAATACCAGGGTTATCGTTATCGGTAGCAGGGTTATCTAAAACTTGGTTAAGGGGAGTATTGTCGTTCGGGTTTTGAGTGCGATCGCCATTAACCGCCGTAATGCGCTTAATCAAAAGAACATTACTAGCATTTATAACCAAGACATCTTCTGCGGTACTGGATGCAGAATTATAGCTTGCAGTAGTGGTTCCCCCAGCAACGGTCGCCTGTGGATCGTCATAGGTTGCTGTAGCTGGGTTCTGGTAAGTTCCGTTGACTACACTGCCAGCAATCTTGACTTGAAAGGTGATTTGAACAATAGCTCCACCAGGAATGCTAAAGGTGCCAAATGCTGCTGTAGTAGCACCATTGCTAGGATTAGTCGTCGTGGGTCGAGTGGCAGCGACTGTTCCACTCGTTAGGCTCACAGTGGGAGTCACTGAACTATCGTAGGAAAATCCCGTGGGCAACGCATCGGAGATAGTCACATTTGTAGCAGCGACTCGATTTGTGCCGTTAGCCACAGTAATGGTGTAGGTCGCGACCGTACCAGCCAAAGTATTAGTAACGGTTGGGGTGCTGGTCGTTTTCGTAACCGTTAGTAAAGGAACACAGTCTGCGCCAGAGTTAACCCCAGGAACCTGCGTCAGGGTCACTGGGATTATCAACCCATCTCCAGCGATAGCAGCGTTATTCTGATTAGGGTTTCCGGTTACACCTGGCGCACCACCGGCTTCATTAATTGAAACACCAGAATTGCCAACGACTACACCACCACTGCCACCACCACCAGGTCCATGTGGATCATTAAATACGGCATCCCCACCTTTCCCTCCGTTGGCATTTACCGTAAGACCGGTCAAGTTATTACTTAAGGTCGTAACCAGTACACTCCCTCCTGCACCACCGCCGCCTGCGCCATCATTTAAAACGTTAAGGGCACTCAACCCATTAGCGCTAATAACGCCGCCACTCCCGCTGACGGTACTCGTCCGAATCAAGACCATTCCGCCACCAGCGGCTCCACTACTATAAATTCCATTATTTACACCATCATTTGGACTACTCGTCCCGTTATTGGTTGTTCCGGCACCGCCGCCGCCACCTAACACAAGTTTGTTAGTGGCTGCTGGAAATGCCTTGCCGCCAAATCCACCTGTGGGTACGTTACTGCTCCAAGATCTGCCACCAATGCCGCCATAGCCACCATTGCTACCGCCACCGCCACCAGAATTTTGATCGTTGGCTGACGGATTACCATCGGTGCTACCGCCTCCGGCATTACCAGGCGATCCACGACCATAGCTGCCGTTTGGATAGCCTTCTGTTGTGTTGTCAACAACTGCCGAAGGGATAGTAGGGTTAATCGTATAGCGAGGAGTTCCGGCAGTTCCCTCACCCTTAGATCCGTTGGTAGCTTGTGTGGCAAGCGTTCTATAATCTGTTCTTAAGAGGGTTGTGGCACCACCATCACCTCCAAGTTGGCGACCCGCCCCGCCACGGAAACCTCTTCCACTCACATCAATGCTGCCATTCAGGGTCAGGTTTCCAGCCACATCGTAGGCCAAAATTCCGCCTGTTCCGCTTGGAATTGTAATACCTGAAGTTGTAACGGCATTCGCTGTACCATTCCAGTAGCCCGCTGTGGCTGAACCAAGAGATGCAGACGTGTATTGAGGAACTCTCACAACCTGATAGGTCTTCTGACCTTGGCTTGAAGTTGCCGCAGCGCTGCTGTAGGTATTGATCAGTCCGCCACTATTTGTCCCCTTAATGGGCACTGAACCGCCACTGACAGAGCCAGTAGCGACAACATATTCATAGTTTCCTGCTGTACCACCTGTGAACCCACTCCCACCATTGGTTGGCTGTACCCCGCCATTGGTCAATGCGGGGACATCTCCTCCTACGCCATCACCATAAGCGTCGGTATTGGTGGAGTTTATCGCAGCATCCTGCATTTGAATGACTAGCAGGAGATCGTTAGCGCTAATCGCAGTCCCAGTGCTGGGAGTACCTACTGGAATTGAGGTTGTTCCCGATGTCGCTGTGCCAGTGCCAGGGTAATAGGTGTTGATGACTCCGGCAGGAGCGCCCCCAACACCATCTTTGCCTGGGAGGGCACAAAATGCTGGAGCGGCCTGAGCGCTGGCAGGTTCAATAAGAGTAGAGAACGGCTGATTGAAGGGCAGAAAAGAAATGAGAAGAAACAGAAATGCAAGGATGCTGGCTAAACCTATCTGACGGTAAACAAATTTTTGTTTCCTGAGACGTAGTTGATACCGTCGTGAGTTCATGATCATCCTTAACATTAATGAGAACTGCTACTGATGTAGATAAAGGGCATCAAATTCTGGTCTGGCAAAAATCACTAAATTTTGATTTATCTGGAATGGACTAGCCTCTTGAGTCCCACATTTGATAAGATGAAGTCCCATAATATTTCTGATATAGTCCCATGCGTACTCATATTGAAATTGATGATGCCTTGCTAGCTGAGGTTCGTGGTCTTGGCGGCTATTCCACAATTAAGTTGGCGGTGAATGTTGCATTAGCTGAACATGCGAAGCAGCTCAAACGACAGGAGCTGCTCAAGCTTCGCGGTCAACTGCATTGGCAAGGTGATCTAGAGCAATTGCGAGAGGTACGCGAACCGAATGCTGGTTGATACCTCAGTCTGGATTGACTATCTGAATGGTTATGATTCCCCTCAGGCTGAATATTTGGCAACGGCAATTGCAGAAGGTACGCCCATTGTTTTAAGTGGGGTGGTATTGACCGAAATTTTGTTAGGTCTGCCCAATACAGAAGCCAATCGTATTGAAATTCTTTTAGAAGCATTTTCACTGTCTCCAGAGTTTGAGCGCGGCGACTACTGCGCTGCCTCTCATATTTACCGAACCTGCCGCAATAAAGGAATTACGATTCGCTCTGTAATCGACTGTCTTATTGCTCAAACTTGTCTTAAGCATGGATACCTCTTACTGGCAAAAGATCGTGATTTTGTGCATATTGCCCAACATTTTCCATTGCGGTTTTGTCTATAGTCGCCACCTACGGTTGAGTCGATTACTTAACCTCGGCGTTTAAGGCAGGCTCTGAAGTGCCGTAGTTTGGATGGGTGGCGATCGCACTCACTCTATCTCCAGCCTTCAGCCCTTCTAGCGTTAGCCCAAAGCGTCCCTTCTCATCTGCCTGTACAGTGGCAATCGGCTCATTCAAAGGGCCATAGTCTTCACCCAGTTCCGTTACCTTATAAATCACCACCATCACCTCGGGATCAGCCTTCCCATCTAGGTTGACCACATTGCCCTGCAAATAGAACATATTGCTCAAAAATTCAGGTGTATTAATCGCGCCGTTGGCTGTATCGAGGCGACGGTTGCCGCTATCGCGGGTGGGGTTGGAGCCATCGCCTGCTAAATAGTTAAAGACCTCTGTATGCTGTCGGGACACTAAATCAATGCTGAGTCCCTTGAGGTTGCTAAAGCGATTGTCTTTGATGATGATGCGATCGCTCTTAGGGTACGCCGCCACCACAACGCCAGGGCCAGACTGACCCGTGATGGTATTTTCAAGCACTTGATGACCGCTGCCCATTAACACTATTGCCGCCTGCTTCAGCCGCAGGCCATTACCCGTAATCTGATTTTCTTGAATGGTGACGGACCCTTCGGGCTTAAAGAGGTAAATCGCGCTACCGCCACTTTCGCGGATTTCATTGGCAATCATTTGGGTGCCGCCAATATTCCCCTCTAGGCGTAGGGCATCCGCCATGCCCGTTTGACCGTTGCGCTCAATGCGGTTGCCGTTGATGAGCGTTTCTTGAGCGTTAATGCCCGTAATAATGCCGCTGCCGCCGTGGTTCGCAATCACGTTATTGCGGATCAGCGTCCCTGAAGCGTTAAAGATTGAAATACCAAAATCAGAGAAGACTGTTGGTGCTTCCCCATTAGGAGGAAGACCAAGCCAGTTGCGCTCTAAAATAACGCCTTGTAATGGCGGCTCTGGGCGATCGCCAGATCTCACCAATTCTGGGAGCTGACGCGCCACTAAAATATCGGCAGACAGCAGCGAACCCACGGCAGGTCGCTTGTCGTTCGGTTGGGTAAACCCGTATAGGCTTAACCCGCGTACCGCCACCCGATCTGCCAGGATGGTGAGTCCTCGCAAAATTGCGGTGCCTGGGGCTGGGGCGATCGCCACTATCGGCTTTAACCCTTCTGTCGCGATCGACTTTCCGTAAAGGGGCTGTGTGGTGCCATCTAAGCTCAGCCCTACGGTACGAAGGGGAGGTAATGCTTCTTTAAGATAAATCGTGGTTTGGCCTGGGGGGAGGTTAAACCCAATCTCTGAACCAACCTCTGACTGTTGCGCTGTTTGGACTTGCGCTGCCTCTTGTGGACTGAGGCGATCTACGCTGAGTTCGCCATTGGTGAGGGCGATCGCCTCTCTGAGGGTCAAGCCTTGATCGGGCGCAATGGAGCCATCTTGGGCACTGTTGACCAGAACCCGCAGCATTGGAGGAGCAGCAGCGGCAGCAACCGTCTGGGCATCAGCCGCCTGTAAAGTTACAAGTCCCGTGGGCAATAGGCAGCTCAGGAGTGAGACAACGCTAAATCGTCTAAGCCAAACTGTGGTCATGGTTGAGTACCGTTCTGAGCAGGAGGAATTGTAACCGCAGACGTGGGTTCTAAGGTAGGTGTGGTTGTTGCCGTGGAGTCTGTTGAGATGGGGGCAGGCACAGGGGTGGCAGCCTGTTGCTCTACCGTTTTTGGCTGGGGTTTCTTCTTGAGCAATCGGAATCCGTCAAAAAGCTGGTCAAGTTTGACCGTAACGCCCAGGAATGGCCCACCTGCCGAGCGGGAGTTATTAAAATCGCGATCGCTCACCCGCCCAAAGGCGTAGCCCGCTGCCAGACGTAGGTTAGGCGTTAAGTAGTAGCCTACCTCTGCCGTTGCGCCATACTCGATCGTTCCAGTCGAGAGGGTATTAATGAGCCGACCCTCTGTTGAAACATCCCAGCGATAGCCGATGCGATAGGTGGCGCGTAGTTGGGTAAGCAGAATATCGCTGCTGCCCACTAAGTCACTGGCGAGGTAAGACGTACTGTGGCGGTAGCCCAATTTGCCATAAAGCTCCCAGCGCCAGTTGGGGGCATAAATGCCTTCCACCGCAAGGGTGTGATCGGTCGAGCCAGTGCCGCTGCCAAGCAGAATGGTATCTGGCGTGATGGATGGGTTGTTGCGAAACTCGTAGCGCAGCAGGGCGTTAAAGCTGTCGTTTTTGGGGTTGCGATAGGCTAACCCCACCTTAAAGTTGGCGGTACTGCCCAGTAAGCCCAAAAGCTGGTTTGCTGCCCCAGCCTGCTCATAGCGCACTAGCCCTGTGAGAGAGGGGGTTAGTTTACCCGCTACATCTGCGGTCAAAACGCTGTTGGTGCCACCCGAAGACGTGCGGTACTGGTAGCGGAAGCTGGCTTTGAGGTCAGGGTTATCTGTATAGTCGAGACCTACTGAAAAATTATGTCCGCTGTCGAGGCTGAGAGCAGAAGCGCCATCGCCCACGGCATAGGGCTGCTGAAACTGCGTTCCGGCTCCGGTTTTGCCGAAGAATTGACCCATGACGTACTCGTAGGCCACGTCCATCTTAAGTCCAGGGGCAATCTTCCAGCGATGCTTAATGCCTGCTGCACCTTGCCCCGTAATGCCGTCTAAGCTGCCCAAAATTGAAAAGCGTCCAGTGAGCTGGGTGTCTTTAAAGAGGTCGTACTTGGCAATGGTATCTAAGCTGGTAATGGCGCGATCGCCATACTGTCCGCCCCAAAAGTAGTTCTCGCTAAGCCGAATGGTGACGTTAGGGTGAACATCCCAGGCCAGCCCTGCACGAACTCGATTGGTATAGACAGGGTCGTTACCGGAGAGATTGACTGCCGCGAGAGAGCTAAAGGATAGATTTTTGCGAAGCGGAACGGCGAAAGACCCTTCAAGCTGGTCAGAGACATTTCGTTCATTCAGGGTGCGATCAAGGCGATCGCGGTGAATATATTTCAGCCCCGCAATGGCTTTGCCAATACGCTGATCTACGCCGACTGAGATAGTAGTGAGGCTGTTGTCTTGCTTAGTCCCGGGCTGAGATCGAGCGCCAGGATTAAGCAGCAGATCTAGATCGGTCAGAACTTGGGGGGCAATGCCAAAGTTATCTTCGTGGTCATACTTCACCGCAATTCTGGTTTTTGAGGCTACCTGACCCGTTAAAGCAGCGCCGTATCGCGTCTGCCCTGGCACAAAGCTCAGAGTGGCATTGTTAGAGAACCCTGCTTCTGCGGTGCGATAAAAAGCTTCCCCCGTCAAGCCCTTGAAGATCTCACCCCGAGCCACAATTCGATAGGCCGAACCGCTAACGCGATCGCTGGCTGCATCCGCCATGTTGGTGGAGTGGGCATACTCTGCAATAATGCTGCCTTTTTTGCCTAGGGCAATTTTGGCATCTGCGCCGTATAACTCAAATTCTCTTGCGCCCTGGTCTTCGCGCCAGTAGGTGCCGCCCAGCCAGCTTTCTTTGCCCTGTACCCGCGAAAAGTGGTAGCGTGCCCGTGCGCCAAACACACTGGTGCTTTGACCCTTGGAGTCATACTGGTAGGTGGTCACAATCCGACGAACCAGCAGCGTCCCATCTGCGGCTGTATCCGTCCTTAAAATCGGATCTTGGAACAGTAAACTGCCGCGATCGTAATCAATGGTGTAGTCGCTACCGCGTACAAGCTGCCGCGCCGCAATGACGGTACCTGGACGATTTAATTCCTCCAACTCAATGATGACGTTTTCACTGCCCTCAATCAGGTTGCGACGGGAGACAAAATAAAACCCGCTGGTGCCGTCGGGGGCAATGGTGTCGCGCTGAAAACCCTGCAATGTATTAGAGTACAGCGCACTTACCTGCAAACCGCCCAAGTTATAGTTCGCCTTAAGCCCATGCAGCGTTCGGCTGGTAGAGGTAAATTCTTGAGAGGTGGTGGCAAACTCTTCGGTATTGAAGTCTCCCCACATCACATAGTCAATGCCAGCATTTTTAATGCGAGAGGTCTTCTCTAGCTTTAGATACAAGCTGTCTTGAGACGGCGTTACTTTTTCGGTGACGGAGCTATCGCCGTAGGTGGCGTACTGCTGGTCTGAAAATTGTGTGGTACTAAATAAACGCGATCGCCCATCTGCGGTTTCATTGAGGGTGCGTGCGCTGTTAAAGGCACCTGTAAACAGCCAATCGCCGATCGAGGTGGTGGCAAAGGCCGCGCCCTTCACATCTAAAACAGTGCCGTTTTTGCGATCAACGGGCAAAAAATCTTGGAAGCGATCATAAAAATTAGTGCCCCGTGCGCCGAGGCGAATGTCTAGTACACCCGTCGAGAGTAGGGACTTACGCACGGGTGTTTCAAACTGAAACTGATAGTAGCTTTCTAAGTTACCAGTCTGGGCGCGGACGCGAACTGCCTGGGCTTGAGACGTAGAGCGGAGAGCCGCCGTAAAGCGTCC
>JBGSVR010000507.1:0-2730 GCA_041752855.1 Thermosynechococcaceae cyanobacterium | reverse complement strand
ATTACCCCCTGACAGGTGCTGCAATGGGTGAGCAGCGGCAGCTTTAGCTCTTCGGCGAGGGCGATATTGCGGGCGTTGACGGTATCTTCTAAAAGCTGAGACGTTTCCTTAAAGGTTCCAGAGCCGCAGCAGGCCGCCTTTTTTAGCTCGACTAGCTCAATGCCCAGCGCCTGGGTTAGCACTTGGGTAGACATATAAAGCTCTCGCGCGGCCCCTTGCGCCACACAGCCAGGGAAATAGGCATATTTGAGAGGGGTTGCAGACATTGGTGAAATCCCATCGCGTAAGGGCAAAAGTAAAATGCGTTGAGGGCGTTATGGCTCAAATCAGCGGCAAACCTAACCTAATCAAATCCTAGCCTAGCGTTAGGCTGATACAGAATTTGGATCAACGAGCGCTAAAGTTCTCGCATACAATAAAGACTCATGATTTGACCCTATCAACCGTGACGGTTAACAGACCCATGTCTACAGAAATCACCGCCAATCCAGAAAAGCAAAAAGCCCTCAATATCGTACTCACGCAGATTGAGCGATCCTTTGGGAAAGGAGCCATCATGCGGTTGGGGGATGCCACCCGTATGCGAGTTGAAACCATTCCTAGCGGTTCTTTAACCTTAGATTTAGCCCTTGGCGGCGGCTTGCCCAAGGGTCGCGTGGTAGAACTATACGGTCCCGAAAGCTCCGGCAAAACCACCCTGGCACTCCATGCGATCGCCGAAGTTCAAAAAGCAGGTGGCGTTGCCGCCTTTGTGGATGCAGAACACGCCCTAGACCCCACCTATGCAGCGGCGATCGGTGTCGATATTGATAACCTGCTCGTCGCCCAGCCCGATAACGGCGAAGCAGGGCTTGAAATTGTAGACCAGTTGGTGCGCTCCACTGCCGTTGATCTCGTCGTCATCGACTCCGTGGCGGCTTTGGTGCCCCGCGCTGAAATTGAAGGCGAAATGGGCGATGTTCACGTCGGTTTGCAGGCCAGGCTGATGAGTCAGGCGCTGCGTAAAATTACGGGCAACATTGGCAAAACAGGCTGCACCGTATTTTTCTTAAACCAGCTTCGTCAAAAAATTGGCATCAGCTACGGCAACCCTGAAACCACCACAGGCGGTAATGCGCTTAAATTCTATGCCTCAGTGCGCCTAGACATTCGCCGCATTCAAACCCTCAAAAAAGGCACCGAAGAGTTTGGGATCCGTGCAAAGGTCAAGGTCGTCAAAAATAAAATTGCGCCCCCGTTCCGGATTGCTGAATTTGACATCATTTTTGGCAGCGGCATTTCTTCTCTCGGCTGTATTTTAGACATTGCCGAAGAAACCAATATCATTGTCCGTAAAGGCGCTTGGTATAGCTATAACGGCGATAACATCGGTCAAGGCCGAGACAACACCATTAAGTACATGGAAGAAAAGCCAGACTTTGCCAAGGAAGTTGAAAGGCTGGTTCGCCAAAAACTAGACGGCGGTGCAGTGGTATCCGCCAACTCTGTCGTACCCGGTGAAGTCCATTCTGAAGACGAAGACGAAGAATAAAACGCTGGGGTAGGTCTTCAGTAATACCCTAGAGGCACAAGACCCTAAGCCTCTAGGGTATCTTTAAGTAACTTCATTTCAAGTGATTTAGATGGTACGACCCATGAATGGATGCAATGAGTGGTGGGTCGGACGATAAAATGGAGTAAATCAGTAGTGCATATCATTTTTTATGTATGAATAGTTTGAAAAATGTTGAACATGCTGTTAGCCAGTTATCTTCAGAAGAGCTTGCCGCTTTTCGAGCCTGGTTTGCTGAGTTTGATGCAGAGATTTGGGATCGGCAATTTGAAGAAGATGTCGCAGCAGGTCGTCTTGATACGCTAGCTGAAAAGGCATTGAAACATCTACGGGAAGGACGTTGTACTAACCTGTGAGACACCGTGCCACGCCTGACTTTTGGTATCACTATCGGCAATTGCCGCTTGATATTCAGAAACTTTCTGACCGATGTTATGAGCTACTCAAGAAAGACTCTCGATATCCATCACTCCATTTCAAGAAAGTCAGTTCGTTTTGGTCGGTACGAATAGGACTACATTACCGAGCCTTAGGGGTAGAAGAAGATGGTACCATGGCATGGTTTTGGATTGGAACGCATTCGGAGTATGACCAATTACTTAGAGGCGGCGGATAACGTGAGCTAGTAAGGGTTTGTAGCTCAACGAAGGTACGCACCTATGGCTGTGACTCAAATGCATGTCGTCTGCTGAAATCCAAACCGTTAAGCGCCAAGACTAGCGGGCTGAAGCTGCTCTACCCAATCTTGAAGCCCATAGGTGTTTAGCCGATAGCTGAGAGGGTGGGCAATCAGGCGAGCCGTGCTTTCATACAGCACCTCTAGCTCTATTAATCCATTTTCTTTAAGGGTTCGCCCCGTAGAGACTAAATCGACGATCGCCTCGGACATGCCCGTAATGGGACCTAGCTCTACCGAGCCATATAGCGGAATAATTTCGACGGGGATATCGAGCTGGTCAAAATACTCCCGCGCACAGTTCACAAACTTAGAAGCCACCCGACTGTAGGGCGGAAACTCTGCGGCGGAGCGATAGGGACTAGAATCGCGCACTGCCACCGACATCCGGCAAAATCCAAAGCCTAGGTTTCTTAGGTGAGCGACCTTGGGCTGTTTCTCCTTCAGTACGTCATAGCCTGCTACGCCAAGGTGAGCCTGACCGTACTCTACATAGACAGGC
>JBGSVR010000506.1:0-1743 GCA_041752855.1 Thermosynechococcaceae cyanobacterium | reverse complement strand
GATGATATCCACTAGGTTTTTGCCGATGTCATGGACATCGCCCTTGACCGTGGCAATTAAGAATTTGCCCTTACCCGAAGAAGTGTCTTCACCCTCAACCTTCTCCATAAACGGCTCTAGAAAGGCGACTGCCGACTTCATGGTTTCAGCCGATTGCAGCACAAACGGGAGCTGCATTTGGCCTGACCCAAACAGCTCACCCACAACTTTCATGCCATCCAGCAAAAAGGTATTAATGATGTGGAGCGGTTTATAGGTTTCGAGAGCAAGCTTAAGTCCATCGTCTAGACCAATACGTTCACCATCAATGATGTGCTGTTTTAAGCGCTCCTCAATGGGTAAATCTGCCAGCGAGGCACCCGAACGCGCATCTTTAGCACTCACCCCTGCAAACAGTTCCGTCAGCCTAATGAGGGGGTCATAGGTACAGATGTTGTTTTCGTCGAAGCGACGGCGATCGTAAATAAGATCGGTACAGACCTGCTGATGCTCTGGGTCAATTTTGGCAAGGGGCAAAATCTTGGCGGCTGAGACGATCGCCCCATCCATCCCCACCTGCATCGCCTCATTGAGGAACATGGAGTTGAGGGTAATTCGCGTGGCGGAGCTTAACCCAAAGGAAATATTGGAAACCCCCAGCATAAAGTGACAACCAGGGAGATTTTCGCGAATCATCCGAATGGATTCGATGGTGGCTTTACCATTTTCGCGGTCTTCTTCAATGCCTGTAGAAATGGGCAGCGCTAGGGTATCAAAGAAAATCTCGTGGGCGGGGATGCCAAACTCAACCGCAGTCCGGTAGGCGCGTTGGGCAATCTGGAATTTACGCTCGGCAGTTCGCGCCATGCCTTCTTCGTCAATGGTGCCGATGACTACACCTGCGCCGTATTCTTTGGCAAGTTCCAGCACTTTTAGAAAACGCTCTTCGCCGTCTTCGTAGTTGGTGGAGTTGAGGATGCATTTACCGCCTGCTACTTTCAGTCCGGCCTCCATTTTTTGCCACTCGGTAGAGTCGAGCATAAGCGGGATGGTGACGTTGGTGACGAGGCGCGAGACAAGCTCGTGCATATCGCGTTCGCCGTCGCGACCCACATAGTCTACGTTTACGTCTAGGACGTGGGCACCTTCTTTCGTCTGGGATTTGGCGATCGCCATCAGTCCATCCCAGTCATCCACATTCAGCAGTTCCCGCACCTTTTTAGAACCGCTGGCATTCAGGCGTTCCCCCACAATCAAAAACGAATTGTCTTGCTCATAGGGTTGCGCGGTGTAGATGGAGGCTGATGCGGGTGTGTAGCCAAAGAGATCGCGTCCGCTGTGACCAGGGGTGAGCGATCGCCGCACCTCTCGTTCCTTGGGTTGTAAAACGGAGCCAATTTCAGCCAAAGCTTGGATATGTTCCGGTCGTGTGCCGCAGCAGCCACCAATCACCTGTACGCCCCAATCTTCAATAAAGCGATGAAGCGCCATACGAAGCTCCATTGGGGTCATTTTGTAGTGGGCATGACCTCCTATGTTTTCGGGTAGACCTGCGTTGGGTACACAAGACACTACAAAGGGTGCATTCTCAGTCAGGTACTTAATGTGATCCGCCATCCGATCTGGCCCTGTGGCGCAGTTAAGACCCAAAATATCAATGGGGAATGGCTCTAAGATGGCTAATAGGCCGCTGATGTCAGTTCCTAAAAGCATGGTTCCCATGACTTCCATCGTCACAGATACCATCAGAGGACGGCGATCGCC
>JBGSVR010000505.1:0-7141 GCA_041752855.1 Thermosynechococcaceae cyanobacterium | reverse complement strand
TTTGTGCGACGGCGAAGTGGTGATGACGGTTGGGTCTACCAGACCTCAACTAAACGTTGACATTTGGTCTGGGAATCACCCGTTTTATACGGGAACCCAAAAGCTGATTGATACGGAAGGTCGTGTTGAGCGATTTAAGCGTAAGTACGGTATGAAGTAAGGCTCTTAAAGCTTTGTTTTGTCATATTTATCGAAAGAGGAGTGCATTTTATAAAAATGCACTCCTCTTTAGTTTTTATAGCGATACGCTAGAGCCAGAGAAGTTCTTCAGCTATTTAGGACTAAATTCCATTGAGCCAGCACTCTGACCATCTAGATCCTTCCCCCATGCAGTCTTTGCTGAGAGTGCTTAAAAGCTTGGTGGTCTATCGCTGGCTCTTGATTGGATCCTTACTGAGCCTGCTGTGTTTAACCGCCGCCAATGCCGTCACCCCGCAGTTGTTTCGGTGGGGGATTGATGAAGGCATTACAAAAAAAGATCTTCAAATTGTGCTGTATAGCGCAGGTGCATTGGTATTAGCCGCCATTAGTCGGGGATTGTTTAACTTTGGACAAAGTTTCTGGGCAGAAGCCGCCTCTCAAGGGGTTGCTTACGACCTGCGGAATCGCATCTTTAGCAAAATCCAAAACCTGAGCTTTAGCTACCACGATCAGGCTCAAACGTCTCAGCTCTTGACCCGCGTGACCAACGACATTGAGCAAATCCGCACGTTTTTGGGCACTAGTCTTGTGCAGGTTATTAGCTCCATCGTGACGCTGCTCAGCATTGCCGTTGTAATTTTATTCATGAACTGGCGCTTAGCGCTCATTACATTAACTGTAGTGCCCATGACTGGGTGGCTACTGGCGCAGTTTTTTACCAAAAATAGCCGACTCTTTGGTCAAGTGCAAGAGCAGCTCGGCAACCTTAATGCAGTTTTACAAGAAAACCTCATTGGCATTCGGGTCGTCAAAGCCTTTGTGCGTGAAGAAGCTGAGGCCGAGCGCTATACGGCAATGAATGATGTCTTGGTGGAAACCAGCATGAAAACCATTCGCGCTATTCGCAATACGTTTCCGTTCATTTTTTTACTCAGTAACTTAGTGACGCTGGCGGTGTTTGGCTACGGTGGGTCAGAGGTGATTGGCGGTCAATTTTCAATTGGGGAACTGGTGGCTTTCAATGCCTATCTGCTGCTCATTCTTCAGCCTCTTTTGCTGCTTGGCTTTGCTGCCCCTGCGATCGCCCAAGCTGCCTCTTCTGCCCAGCGCGTCTATGAAGTGGTGGATGCAACCATTGAGATTCGCGATCGCCCTAACGCCATTCCTTTTTCTGGCTGTGTCGGCCGCGTTACCTTTGAACATGTGTCTTTCCGCTACCCTGGCGCAACGACCGAAGCCCTCAAGGAAGTTTCCTTTGAAACCAAGCCCAAAGAGCTAATTGCCGTACTGGGCATGACGGCCTCTGGCAAAAGTACCATCATGAATTTACTGCCGCGCTTTTATGATGTGACGGCAGGGTCGGTACGGATTGATGGCAGAGACGTGCGTGATTTTTCACTTAAAAGCCTGCGATCGCACATCGGTATCGTGTTTCAAGAAACCACATTGTTCTCGGGCACCCTGCGGGAAAATATTGCCTATGCCAATACCAACGCATCCCTTGAGCAAGTGATTGAAGTGGCAAAAGCGGCTCAAATGCACGACTTTATTATGGGTTTGCCTGATGACTACGAAACTGTCGTCGGGGAGCGGGGAGTGGGGCTGTCGGGCGGGCAGAAGCAGAGGGTGGCGATCGCCCGTACTCTCCTCACAAACTACAGCATTCTCATTTTGGACGATAGCACCTCCGCCGTTGATGCCCAAACCGCCGTCCAAATTCAGGCGGCTTTAGATGATTTGATGCGTCAGAAAGCCTGTACCACCTTTGTTGTTGCTCAACGCATCAGCACCGTCCAAAATGCAGACCGCATCTTGCTGATGGATAAAGGCCAATTGGTAGGGCAGGGTACCCATACAGAACTCATGGGTACCAGCCCTCTTTACGGCGCAATCTTAGAGTCACAGGTCAAGGTAGCACCCGACTTGACGCTGTCTCATTAAGAGCCAGGGCTGCTCTTTTTATTTACGCTCACGCTGCATTTTGACGGCAGTGCCGGTACTTTTAAATTCATCCATCATCTGTTGGACAACAAGCCAAAGGAAGAGAGGAATGGTTGTGAAATAGCGCTTCCATAATCTGTGAGGCTCTTGAATGAGTCGAAAGAGCCACTCTAGCCCTGCCCGACGGAGAAATTCTGGAGCGCGTTTATGGATTCCTGCATAGACAGGGAAAGCCCCGCCCAAGCCAACCATAACAGCGGATACTTTCCCTTTATGTTGCGACATCCAAGTTTCTTGCTTTGGGCAACCTAGGGATACAAAAACAATTCCGGCTCCACTCTGATTTAAAGACTGAATGAGGGCAGAGTCCTCTTCAGACGTAAGCGGACGAAACGGAAGTGGAGCTAACCCAGCAATCTTAAGATTGGGAAATTCTCGATCTAACCTAAGCTTCATTTTTTTTAGAATGCTGGCTTGAGAACCTATAAAGTAGACACTCACGTCTTCTGTTTGGGCAAGTTTGCATACCCCTTCTAAAACATCTATGCCAGCCACTCGATCTTGGTGAACTGCGCCTAAAAAACGCATCATCCATACCAAGGGCATCCCATCAGGCGTTACAAGATCAGCACTATGCAGAACTGCCCCAAAAAGAGGATTCTGATGCGCCTCAATCAGCATATGAACGTTTGCAATACAGACAATCTTACTGAGGTTGCCTTTTCCCCACTTCACAATCGTTCTGATTTGTTCATCACAGCGAAGAGAGGTTATTGCAAAATTAATGACATTTTTAGTTTCCATCTCTTCTCTATGAATCACAATATAGGGTTATCTTTAATAAGTTTTTGTCGAGAAAGTTGACGAATTATCTACAAAGTGCAGGCTAAAAGCTGATTCAACTCTCATCAAGGGTAGTCACTATTGCTGTGGTCATAATTGATGTGCGATGCACTATTTCTGGTCTAGTAGTCGTAGGTAGAAATGCTGCTTGAAGCGTTTCATAGGTTGTACCGCGATAGGTTAAGCAATTGCTAATTAAATAGACAACTTTTTTAAGGGTACGAACCAGAGCTTATAACGGATTCAAGCTTAATAAGATATATCTAAATGATGATTAATGGCAGTCGATTAAGTTGAGAATGATAACAACTCCTGGAATTATTAGTTTGCCAATTTAACTGCGTAAAGATAAGACTGGTGCTTCTGAGTAACGGAGACTTGAGTAAATCCTGTTACAGGCTCATGAAGCTCTTCAAGGCTTCTATGTTGTGAAATATCCCACGTTGCAGATGTTTCTTCAGTGACTCAACGCAGGTTAGTGCGTGATTTAAATCACCAAAACTGAATCACCCTGGGGGCAGGCATTTTAGAAAACTAAGACTATGGTGTAGGAAAGAAAGAAAAACTGACGATGAGAAGTACTGGTATAGGCATCGTGTTAGAGCAAAAAGCCCAAAAGCAGATCTCTACTCTGCGGCGCTTTCTACAGTACCTCCGACCCTTTCGTAAAGAAATTCCAGTGGCGCTGACGTTAGTGTCGATTGGCGCAGCCACTCAGTCGGTTGGGCCGTTTCTGCTGGGCTGGTCTATTGACCATGTCATTGCCAAAGGCGATCTGCGGGGGCTGCTGCTGCTATTGGGTTTGCTGGCAATTATTTACCTGTCGGGCATCTGGGCGATTCGGGGGCAAATTCTGCGGGTTGGCTCCATTATGCAGCGGCTGTTGGCTCAGCTTCGGCAGGATATTTTTATCAAAATCCAGAGTCTTCCTCTCAGCTTTTTTGACCGCAGTGAAGCCGGAGACTTAATGAGTCGGCTGCTCAATGACGTGAATACCGTTAATCAAGCCTTTGGTCAAACCGTCGCCCAAATGTTGGGGAACCTATTGAGTTTGGTGGGCATTGTGATTGCCATGTTGGCGATTAACCTCCAGTTAGGGCTGCTGAGTAATTTGGTGGTGCCGCTCATGATTTTTACGACAGGTCTATTTTCTAATTGGGCTAGAGCTAGATTTCGGGTCACGCGCCAAACGATTGGGGAACTCTCAGCCAAGCTAGAAGAAGACATTAGCAGCGTGCGCGAAGCTCAGGCATTTAATCGGGTGCAGCTCAATATCGAAGAGTTTGATTTGCTGAATGCCGCTAACCGCGATGCCAATGTGCAGGCAGTTGCCATTACCTCAGCGTTTCTGCCGTCGATTGATTTTCTCAATACTCTCGCAACTGCTGGGGTACTGGCCTATGGTGGATATTTAGCCGTGACGGGTGCGGCTACGGTGGGGGTTGTGACTTCATTTTTGCTGTATGTGCAGCAGTTTTTTAGACCGATTCAGATTTTGAGTCAGTTTTATACCCAAGCTCAGTCTGCGTTTGCTGGATTAGAGCGAATCTTTTTACTGTTAGATGAGCCATCAGAACTCAAAGATGCCGCCGATGCTTCAGAAATGCCGCCAATTAAAGGAGAAGTGGTGTTTGAAGCCGTCACCTTTGGCTATACCCCCGATCAGCAGGTGCTGAAGGGTGTGAGTTTAGCGGCACATCCAGGCCAAATGATTGCTTTGGTGGGGCCGACGGGGGCAGGTAAAAGCACCATCATTAACCTCATTCTGCGGTTTTATGATGTGTCTGGTGGGGCGGTCAAGATTGATGGGGTGGATGTGCGCAGTGTGACCCAGGCCAGCCTGCGCCGTCAGATTGGGATTGTGCTGCAAGACAACATTTTGTTTAGCGGCACGGTGGCTGAAAACATTGCCTTTGGCATGCCCCAGGCTACCCAGGCTGAAATTGAAGCCGCTGCCCAACTGGCAAATGTCCATGAGTTTATTACGTCGCTACCCCAGGGGTACGCCACCCAATTGGGGGAACGGGGCGCGCCCCTGAGTCAAGGCCAGCGGCAGCTGATTAGTATTGCTCGGGCGGTGTTGATTAACCCCCGCATTCTGATTTTGGATGAGGCTACCAGCAGTATTGATACCCGAACTGAGGCACTGGTACAAACGGCGATCGCCCGTCTTCTCAAAAACCGAACCAGCTTTGTAATTGCCCATCGCCTAAGTACCGTGACCCAAGCGGATCAGGTTTTAGTGATTCAGCAGGGCACCATTGCGGAACATGGTACTCACGCAGAACTTATAGAACAGGGCGGGGTTTATGCAAACCTTTACGCCCTTCAAATGACGGCAACCCATTCAGTTCCCGTTTAAGTGTTTGCCTATAATTTGGGCAAGGCCAGGAACTGCCGCTACGATATCGCCTTTTACAGATTTGCGCAGCTTATTATAAGAAGAACAGATCAGCCCATTTTTGACTCGCTGAATTTTTGCATCCGTAACGCCCAGAAGGGTGTCGGCAGTGCGATCGCAGTTTTGGGTCAGATGCGCTACGGGGTCGCCTGCCTGTATACCTTCGTCCCATAGCAGATCTAGGGCTGCGATCACCTCAGGGAGCAACCGCTGAATTGCACCCGGAATATAGTCTGCATCTATGCCCTTAACAACGCCATAGGTTGCTTTGAGTGCCAAACCAGAAATACCGCTTTTTGCAGCCACCTGACCATCCATTAACTCAGTGCAGTCTGCGGCGATGCTGGCTGTAATCTGCTCATCTCGCAATTTTTCACTCAAGCTCATAAAACTTTCTCCTCACAGATCCTCGTATGGACTTTACATTAGTGTCCTTAGAACGTTGGCACATCCTTTCTAAGGCAACTGCTGCCATCCAATATAGCCTCTATCTCCACGCCTAAAGTTAACGAGAATCCGTTAAAGTGAGCTAGGCGAGAGGTAGGCAAAATCTATCAACGAACCGTAGTCTTTATCTAAAACACAGCCCGATTCATCTCAAGATTGGTGTCTTACCCATCCGTGATTTCAGCATCAAAGCCCTCTCAATCCCCTGTTAATCTTCCCAATCAACGCTGGCAGATTCATCCTCAAGATTTAGCCCAGGCTGAGGGCGTTGCCCAAACCACTCAGTTGTCGCCATTGCTGGCGCAGGTGTTGCTGAACCGTGGGCTAACCACAGCAGAAGCCGTTCAGTTTTTTTTGGATCCAGAGTCTCAGGCATTGCCTGCCCCTATTGAAGAATTCCCAGACCTGGCAACTAGCCTAGAACTGCTTGAGACTGCCGTGCGTCAAGGCGACAAAATCGCCATCTGTGGTGACTACGACGCTGACGGTATGACTAGCACCGCCCTGCTGCTGCGCGCCTTAAAAGCCTTGGGTGCCCAAGTTGAATACGCCATCCCCAGCCGAATGCACGAGGGATACGGCATTAATGCTCGCATTGTGGAAGACTTTGCGGCAGAAGGCGGCAGGCTACTGCTGACAGTAGATAACGGCATTGCGGCCTATGAACCCATCGCCAAAGCCCGTGAGCTGGGTTTAGCCGTGATTGTGACCGATCACCACGATTTACCCCCGAAGTTGCCTCCCGCTAACGCGATCCTGAATCCCAAGCTCTTGCCAGCAGGCTCGCTCTATGGCGGATTGGCTGGCGTGGGGGTGGCCTACATTTTGGCAGTCGCCTTAGCGCAGCAGATGGGGCAAACCCAGCAGCTTGTCACCCCACTTTTAGAACTCTTTACCCTCGGCACAATCGCCGATCTTGCCCCCCTCATTGGCGTAAACCGCCGCTGGCTCCAGCGTGGACTTAAGCGTTTGCCTTATTCTGAATTTGCTGGCGTTAAGGCACTGATTGAAGTATCCGGCAGTTCTTCAGGTTCTAAACAGGCATTTAAGCCCGAAACCATCGGCTTTCGCTTAGGGCCACGCATCAACGCTGTCGGTCGCATTGGCGATCCGCAAACGGTGATTGAGCTACTGACGACCGATGATGCCACCATTGCCCAGACCCGTGCGGCGGAGTGCGAGCTGGCAAACCAGCAGCGGCAGCAGATGTGCCGAGAGATTGAGCAAGCGGCGATCGCCCTCGTTGAGCAAAACACCGACGGCACCCTCGACCCGCTAGTGCATCGGGTATTGGTCGTCATTGAACCAGATTGGCATCATGGCGTGATTGGCATTGTGGCCTCACGGCTTGTGGAGCGTTTCGGCGTT
>JBGSVR010000504.1:0-9096 GCA_041752855.1 Thermosynechococcaceae cyanobacterium | reverse complement strand
CCTTCAGGCCGCGCCAAAATTTGGTCGGCAATGTTGAGGTAGTAATCGCAAACGTAGTTGAGCGAAGGGTCGGATTCCGCCATCTCAAACAAGGTCTTGCCTTTTACCCGTGAGACCCGAATGTCTTCAATGAGGGGCAACACCTCTAGCACGGGCATAGGCACGGCTTCAATGTACTTTTCAATAAGGTCGCGCTGAGAGGTACGGTTCCCGATGAGTCCAGCGAGACGGAGGGGGTGAGTCCGTGCTTTTTCTCGAACAGAGGCGGCAATACGGTTGGCGGCAAACAGCGCATCAAAGCCGTTGTCGGTCACAATTAGGCAGTAGTCGGCGTAGTTGAGGGGTGCGGCAAAGCCACCACACACCACGTCACCCAGCACATCAAAAAGAATGACGTCGTATTCATCAAAGGCGTTTAGCTCTTTGAGCAGCTTGACGGTTTCACCGACCACATAGCCGCCGCAACCTGCACCTGCTGGAGGGCCACCTGCTTCCACGCAGTCTACGCCGCCATAGCCTTTGTAGATCACGTCTTCAGGCCACACATCTTCGTAGTGATAGTCTTTGGCCTGAAGCGTATCAATAATGGTGGGGATCAAGAACCCCGTCAGGGTAAAGGTGCTGTCGTGCTTGGGGTCACAGCCAATTTGCAATACCTTTTTGCCTCGACGCGCGAGCGCTACAGAAATATTGCAGCTTGTGGTTGACTTACCAATTCCGCCTTTGCCGTAAACTGCGAGTTTCACGTTTCGTCCTCTTAATAATTTTGCATTTCAAAACCGTTCTCAGGCTATCTGCCTAAAACCCAGGGTTCAGAGGGGTGGGTCTGATGATTGCTATGAATGCATTATTGTCCAGTTTTGAGGGAATCGGGAATTTTTGAGAGAACTGAAACAAGACTTAAAGCTTAATCTAAGACTTTAGAGTGTCTCTACATGCCTATAAAGACGTTAGAAGGAAATCTAAGCCTATAAATTGAATAAATCAAGTTTTTCTTAAAAATTTGTATAAAAATTAGAACAAAAACAAAATTAGGTCAAACCCTAGCAATAAAGTTCTATTCCTATATACAGCGGGCTTTTGGAATCTGAGCTTGAGATCTAAGATCTCAAGCTCATGAGTTTTAAGTTGTAAAATTCGATCTGAGCTGAGCCGTATTAAAAATCGTTACTTTTACCTAAAGGTCTAGAATTGTAACGCTTTAGGATGCCGTTTTCTGGGGCTAAGCGAGTGTTAAACCGTCCAGGATTACGAGATCGAGATGAAGCGTAAATTGAATCAAAACCGCCAAGAACGAGATTCTGCTGTTGCTGTTGCGGCGATCGCATCTCTCACCATCACCCTCCTGGTACTAGGGCTGCGCGGAATTCGCAGCTTAGAGTGGATAGAGCTTTTGACCTATGACTGGATGGTAAGACTTCGCCCTGAGCAAAAACCTGATGACCGGATTTTGGTGGTGGGCATTACCGAGCAAGATCTACAAAGCCGAGGAAGCCTTTTGCAGCTCCCTGACAGCGTTTATGCAGGGCTATTAGCTAAGCTAAGGCAGGCTAAACCTCGCGCGATTGGCATTGATATTTACCGCGACACCCCCATAGAGCCAGGACACGCCGCCTTTGTGCAGGAACTGAAGCAAAATGACCGAATTTTTGGCATTACCAAGCTAGGGGATGCGACTCAGCCCACTATTCAGCCCCCCAAAGCACTGCCCAGTGAGCAGATTGGGTTTAATGATGTGGTCATTGATCGCGATGGGATTTTGCGACGGGCAATTCTGTTTCAACCAGGCGATAAAGGAGAACCCATTCCGTCTTTTTCGCTTCAGTTGGCTTGGCGCTACCTATTAGATCGCAAAATTGAGCCAAAACCCAGCGTCCAAGACCCCAATACGATGCAGTTAGGCCAAACGTCTTTTATGCGCCTACAGCCAAACGATGGAGGATATGTGCGTGGGGATGCCAACAGCTATCTCGTTTTGCTGAACTATCGAGGGGGCACAAAAACTATCCCGATGGTGTCCCTCGGAGCCATGATGGCAGGCCAGGTACCGCTAGAGGATATCCGCGATCGCATTATTCTCATTGGCAATGTTGCCGAGAGCGGCAAAGACTTTTTCAATACGCCGCTCAGTGCAGGCCAGTCTGAGGGCAGAATGCCCGGGGTGATTATTCATGCCCAAATGGTAAGCCTGTTTTTAGATGCGGCAACTGGGCAGCGCTCACTGTTTTGGTTTTGGCCTGAGATGGCTGAAGATTTTTGGGTGCTGGGATGGTCTGTGCTGGGCGGTATTTTGGCATGGCGATCGCGGAGTTCCCTGGTTCTCGGCATAGCAATTCCCGTCTGTCTGTTGGGACTTATCGGCTTTTGCATTTGGATCTTTTTTGAAGGCGGCTGGATTCCGATTGTGCCGCCGCTGCTAGGGTTTATCCTAACGCTGGGCAGCGGCGTGACCTACAGCGCCCAAAAAGCACAGCGCCAGCAGCAGATGATCATGCGTCTGCTAGGGCAAAGTACCTCCCCCGAAATTGCAGATACCCTTTGGCAGCGACGCGATGAACTGCTTAAAAACGGTCGGCTCCCTGGGCAACAGCTCACAGCAACGCTTTTATTTACAGATCTCAAAGGCTTTAGCAGCATTTCAGAGCGCTATTCACCTGAACAGGTGCTGAACTGGCTCAATGAATATTTAGACGCGATGGCTCAGCTTGTGCAGAAGCATCAGGGCATCATTAATAAGTTTACGGGGGACGGCATTATGGCGGTGTTTGGGGTGCCTATTCCCCATGAGCTAACCTCCGAAATTCAGCAGGATGCTAAGAACGCGGTGGATTGTGCGATCGCCATGGCGCAAACCCTCACTACCCTCAATCAGCAGTGGCAGCGTGAAGGCTTACCAGAAGTGCAGATGCGGGTGGGGATTTTTACAGGCTCGGTGGTGGTGGGCAGTTTGGGTAGCCCCATCCGGCTAGAGTATGGTGTGATTGGGGATGGCGTTAATATTGCCTCTCGACTCGAAAGTTTAGACAAAGACCGACAGCCCTGCGGGTGCCGAATTTTAATTGCCCAACAAACGAAGGACTGTTTGCCTGAGGGTTATGAGCTAGAGTCTTGGGGGTCTACTTCACTTAAGGGGAAATCTATTGAGGTGGAGGTGTTTCGAGTGGTGGGGCATATTGCATCGGTGGGTTAGGGCTTCGGCTCCGCTCAGCCCACAAACACAATCGGTTCCGCTCAGCCCGCAATTTTTTCTGAGTTCCAAATTCAAAATCCTTGAACGTAATCCATGACCGCGCCTCTACAGAAATCTGCTCGTTTACCAGCGCCTCTACAGCCAGAATTAAGCTTAACGGCGTTGGCACCGATGCAAGACATCACCGATCTGCTCTTTATGCAGGTGATTGCTGGCTACGGTAGCCCTGACTATTTTTTTACCGAGTATTTTCGCGTTTATGACCATTCCAGCTTAGATCCCCATATCCTACGCTCCATTACAGAAAACGCCACAGGTCGTCCTGTGTTCGCCCAGCTCATTGGCGAAAATATCTCTGACCTAGTCCGGTCGGCTCAAGCCTTGAGTCGTCATCCCATTGCGGGAGTTGACCTCAATCTGGGCTGTCCCGCGCCTCGGGTTTATCGTAAAAATGTGGGCGGTGGGCTGCTCCGCGACCCTGAGAGAATTAGCCAAATTTTGGGGGCATTGCGACAGAGCATTGATGGACTGTTTACGGTCAAAATGCGAATCGGCTTTGAAGACACCGCCAACTTCGAGCACATTCTAGATCTCATCAATCTGCACAATGTTGATTTGCTGAGTTTGCACGGTCGCACCGTCAAAGAGTCGTATCACGGCGCGATTCATTATGACTTGATTGCCCAAGCCGTAAAACAGGTCAATTGTCCCGTTTTGGCAAATGGCAACGTTTCTTCTGCCGCTTCTGCCGTCGCCACGTTAGAAAAGACCGGAGCTGCTGGGGTGATGATCGGTCGCGCTGCAATCCGCAACCCCTGGATTTTTAAGCAGGTGCGAGAGCATTTAAGCGGTCAGCCAATCTCTATAATCACGCTGGCACAGGTACGAGACTACATTGATAAGCTCAATAATGCTGTTGCAATTCCCACTATCCCAGAGCGATCGCGGGTAAACTACCTCAAGAAGTACCTCAACTTTATTGGTCAAGGTGTAGAGGCTGAGGGCAAGTTTTTGTTTGAGATGCGCCGTTCTCAAACGGAAGTGGAATTGTTTGGGGTGTGCGATCGCTACCTCTTGAGCAACCCAGATCGACCGTTTGCGGTAGAGCCATACCCTGGACTGATTGCTCGACCGAGCTGTGAGACAGAGAAGAAGTCCACTCAATAAGTTCGCCAGAATAATTCAGCGGCCTTGCTCGATAATTGAACCCGCTTACCTTCATGAGTCTCTATTGATCTGAGCAAAGACCTACGAATAAGAACCACCAGGAAGCAAAAATAAGTCAACCATTTCACCAAACAGTAGACCCAGCAGCGCAATGCCTGCTAACGTCCACAGCTTGGCGCTTGTTCTGGGGACAGCGCGGCGATAGGTCGTTCCTTCCATCTCCTGCCAAGCTAAAAAGGTTGAAAGCATTGGTAACACGACTAAAGGCACAGTTGCTGGAAACGCAATCATAAACGTAAACAGCAAACTTAAGATTAAAAGGACGGTTATGGCCTGAGGGATGTACCCAAAAACCCCCTGAATCCAGGGTTCATCTTGAAGCGAAAACAAAATGACGGCAATCAAAACCAGTAAAGCGACGTAGTATACGATATCGCCCCAAAAGAGCTTCCAGCCTACCAACGAATAGGACAGCCAAAGTACAAGCAGTGAACTCATAAGGCAGAAGTGTTACGAAGCTTACTCAACCCAGCGCTGGCAGAAGCCTAATATCCATCGCTGCTCAGCTTTAAAATTCTCTGACGAGATTGAATCATAAACTGTGCTTAAGCTTACGTTAAAGAATAAAAAGCTGGCGGTAAAGCTTAACCCCTAAACTTTATCAATGACAAAGGGTTTGGAGGGTAAATACTCCAAACCCTTTGATCGAGACTACAAAAGATTAACCTGCTTTTGCGGTTCCATTGCTGGCCTTTTTAGGCTGGATCAGTCCATAACCACCGTGGTTACGCTCATAGATGACGTTGATTTGCCCCGTCTCTGAGTTATGGAACATATAAAAGTCGTGATCTACTAAGTCAAGCTGCTCTAGGGCATCTTTTACCGCCATTGGAGGCATGGCAAAGTACTTGTAGCGCACCACCTCATCCACCTCGTCGGGTAGTGCAGGCTGACGATCTGCAACTAGACTTGTCGCCACCACCTGATCGGTCGCAACTTCTAGCTCCTCTTTGGTGCGAATATGCGTCTTGTCTTGGCGCTTCTCTTTATACTTGCGCAACTGACGCGCAATTTTATCTGCAACTAAGTCAATACTGGCGTAAAGGTTCTCGGAACTTTCTTCGGCGCGGATGATAGAGCCATTGACGAACAGCGTTACCTCAGCATTTTGGCTGTTGCTAATTCTTGGATTCTGCGCCACCGACAAATGAACATCAATTTCGGTCGTTAGATTCTGGTAATGATTGGCGGCTTTCTCAATCTTTTGATGCACGTACTCTCGAATCGCATCAGTCACCTCAATATTTTTACCGTGAATCACAAACTTCATAAGGTTTGCCTCCCTTGAACTGACGTTAACTTAACCCTAACACTTTGTTTACCTGCCGTTAGACCATAACTCAGGGGTCTTTAAGATGATTTGTAATCCTTGACAATTCGTAATTGCGACTGTTGCCAATCCTCGTATATTTACGCTTGTTTTCTGCTAGAAGCTCTAGAATAAGCCATGATACTGCCTAATCTAAACATTCATACTCGACCCTGCTGGCTCTACCTCTGCGGGGTTATCCCTTACCGAGAGGCGTGGGAATGGCAGAAGTCTTTAGTGCGCGATCGCATCTCCTACCCCGAGGCTCCCGAAACCCTTCTATTGCTTGAGCATCCTCCGGTCTATACCCTGGGTCAAGGTGCAACGCTAGCTCATTTTAAGTTTGACCCCAGTACCGCACCCTACGAACTATACCGAATAGAGCGGGGCGGGGAAGTAACTTACCACTGTCCAGGTCAAATTGTGGGGTACCCTATCTTGAATCTAAAGCTATTTCAGCCAGATTTGCACTGGTATCTGCGTCAGCTTGAAGAAGTGATTATTCAAACGCTGGAGGTGTATGGGCTGAAGGGCGATCGCATCTCTGGCCTCACGGGGGTTTGGGTGGAAGGGCGTAAGGTCGCGGCAATCGGCATTAAGGTCAGCCGTTGGGTGACAATGCATGGCTTTGCGCTGAATGTATGCCCTGATCTAGCGGGGTTTAGGCAGATTGTGCCCTGCGGGATTGCAGATAGACCTGTGGGTCGGATGGCGGACTGGATTCCTGAAATTGACCCTTTAGGGGTTAGAGAGACGCTAGCGCTAACGTTTGCTCAGGTCTTTGAAGTTGAGATGATGCAGGTCAGTAGGAAGCAATAACTTAATGAGAATGAAAATAGGCACCCATTTCTGGATAAAACGGCTCAATTGCCTCTGTTACCGTAGCGCCCAGATGCTCTAGCATTTCTTTAAGTACGGGGTCTGGGGAAAGTTTTAGGGCTGTTGCCGTCACTTCTAGGGGCACATGGCGATTCCCTAAATGATAGGTTGCCCGTAGCAAATCTAAGGACGATGGAGCTTCCACTTTTAAGATAGGCTCTGCTTTTGCCTGTACCCGCACCCACCAGTCTGCTGCTGCTGTGGTTAGCAGGTCGCCTTCGTGTAAAGCAGTGCCACGGGGAAGGCTGAGCAGGAGTTCTATACCGTTTTCGGTTTGGCAGAGATAGCGCGATCGCAGTCGTTCTTCTGCACTGAGCGCAAGTACCCCTTGCACAACCTGTTGCGCGTTAATGGGGTGGCGCTGGGTCAACGTAACAATGGCGGGTTCCTGGCTCATAATGACGGGTGGCGGTGAACCGTAGCGTTTAGCCCCAATCATGGCACAGGCACTTTAAAAGTCAAAAAATTCAAAAGAAAAAGCGCCTGAGAGTCTTTCCGTGTTTCGACCTCAAGCGCTTCTTATCTGAATCACTCCTCACTAAGTAAAAGATATCTTCTCTGCAAAAGTGTGCTGAAGTTTGGGTGACACTTCTTTGAGTGGCACTTTTTTGGGGTCAGTAAACCCCTACTTTGAGCAAAGAATAGGGTGCGGTTTTGAGAATAGACCCGTCTGCTTAAACTACCGTATCAATGCGCTGTGGGCTGGAATTGCGTAAGGGTGGCGGCAAGCTTATCGGCGATCGCCGCCACCCAGGCTTCATCTTGCTGGGTATAGCTGCGTGGTGCATTAGCACCCAAAATCAAAACGCCTTGTTTACCAAGGGGCTGGCAAATGATACCTTGAGTGTTCTCTGGCAGATACGGGAATTCAATCCGCCCTGGGTAAAGCTTGAGGGCGACTAAGTAAATGGGTTTTTCTGTCTCTAACACGCGCTTCACAATGGGGCCAGGGGTTAGCGCTGAATCCAGTCCCAATACACCACGACGCAGAAGCATTTTGCCGTTGTACCAGACCACAACAGACCTTGTAACGGTATTGGTCAGCAGGCTATGAGAAGCCCAGGCCAATTCCACTTTGACCGTTTCAGGGAGTGTCGGCTCTAGCTCAAACCCTTGTGCGCCCACTAGCTCAACAGACTCTGGCATTCGTGGCTGCACCCGTCGCCAGAGCAACCCTGTCAAAATGAGGATGGCGCTTAAAATTACCCCCAGCGCATCTGACCGAGATTGAGAATTGGTGAGATCAGCGGTTATTAAGCGATTGATGAAGAGCAATGTACCGCCAAGGCCGCCAATGACTAATGGCAATAGGCGTAAAATTCGATTGGGGTCAGACTGAGCCATGCTGAGACGGATTACAAATAGGTCTTAGTCTATTGTGATCGTAGCCACCGCTCTAAATCCGTCGAACTAGAGAAATCCAATAGGGCTTCACCCAAAGACTCAAGCCGAGAAACCGATAGCTCAGCAATTTGGGTTTCAAAATGGGGTGCGATTGCGCCAATGCGACGGTTCAGTAAGCGGAGGATGAGCGATCGTTCTCCTTCAGTTCTGCCGCGCTGTTCACCGCGTTGCTCAGTCTGTTGCTCCCATTCCAGATATGCTTGCGATAAGGCCATCATTAACTCCTGTTCTTCTGAAACCTGTCCCGTGATCTCAATGCTGATTTTCCAGTTCGCTAATAATCTCAGTATACTCGACCGTCTAGGATCCCTGTTATTAAAATCAATCACCTCGGAGATTGCGTGTTGTTGAGTTTTACCTTTGCCGAGTAAACGTAACCAGAGAGTATCAGCATTGACCGGAAGTCGATTAATGGATACGATTATCGTTCTCTGTGCGGGCGGCAGAAAATAGACCCCCTCGCCCCAATCAGAATCAGTGGAGGCACCAAAGCTATCTAATAGATTTTCTGAGGCTGAAGAGGCCAGAATCCATAGATAGGGCAGTTCTTCTTCTGGTAAAGATTTTTGATCGCGCCGTGCTTGACGACGATAATCGCCATGAACCTGAAACAGCTTCAACAGACAACTGCGAATCTCATCTGTAGAGGGTTGATTGCGGAAGGGTTCGATTAGACAGGGCGTTTGGGCAATCTGTCCCAGCAATCCCAGCTCATGCATCGTAGATTGAGCCTTGGGTATAAAGAAAACATCAACCCACTGGGGTTCGCCTGCTACCTCATAGCTTGTTTCAACGTTTCCAAAGGGTAAGAGTAGCTCTTCTAGAAACTGTTTGGAAAACTGGTCTGAGCTATTTTTGGTCATGCTGTACAGAGCCGGAGAGCGCCTTCACCATCCCACATCATAACTGCCGCGTTGTTCTGTAGCCTTTTTCTAATTCAAATAGGTTTGCGATAAGGCTATCATTAGCGCCGCTTCTGCTTCGGATTGAACTATGGTCTCAATGCTGATTTTCCAGTTCAAAAATAGCTTCAGTAAATTCATCTTGATCGCGCTATTGTCTTTTTTATAGGTCTTTTAATCAAATT
>JBGSVR010000503.1:0-3529 GCA_041752855.1 Thermosynechococcaceae cyanobacterium | reverse complement strand
GTCCACAGGCTGCTGATAATAGCGGAGCTAAGGGCAACACGCTGAAGATGGCTCCAGAGATCTGAAATGATCCAATCGCCCCCAATGGCAAGCTGCCCTGCAAAGATGGCTTCTACAAGGAGTGCCATGACAAAGACCAGCAGCAGCGCCGAGATAAAGTCTTCTTCAATCAACCGCTGCTTATCGAGGCTGCTGGTCAAAAAGCCAACAATCCCTAGGCTCAGTGCGTGGGTGGGCTGGGCTGCGGTCAACCCGTCTTGGATGAGTCCCAGGGCGAGTCCTGCGGTGAGTCCTTGCCAGGGCGATCGCTTCACACTCCAAGTCACAACCCAGATGAGTAGCCAGTTGGGCGAAGTTTCTAGCAGCGCCATGCCGGGAATCCGATGGGGCTGAAGTAACGCACAAAAAAGGATAGAACCCACGATCACCAAAATATTGGTGCGCTGTAAAGAAGCGCGAAATGAGGGAGGAGAGGGTCTACCTCTTAAAACCTTAGCCATTCGTTAACACATTGACCCATTCCACATGCTCAAGGGGCACCGAAAACTCTACAACAACCTGAGGTACAGGCAGTCTGTCTAAGTCCACATCGGTGACGCGACCTACTGCAATGCCTGCGGGGAAACGGCTGCTTAAAGTAGACGTCACAACAACATCATCTTTTTTGACATCCGGCGTTTTGTCAAAAAACTCCAGCACGCCACTTCGGTTAGAACGTCCTCGTAAAATACCAACCTGACGACTACGGCTAATGGTAATCCCCACCTGACTGGTTGGGTCAGTCACCAGCAGCACTCGACTGGTTTGAGGCGTAACGCTCATCACGCGACCCACAAGCCCCCCAGGAGCCACCACCACCGCATCTACGCGAACGCCATCTGTACTGCCTTTACCCAGCGTCAACTGCTGCCACCAGTTATCAGAGCCTCGTGATATGACCGAGGCCGCAATCTTTTTTTGATTGGGCAGGGGCGGCAAATCCAGCAGAGACTTGAGCGATCGATTCTGAGTTTCTAACTCCTGAACCTGCTGCTGCAACGCCTGGGATTGAGCATCCAAAAGCCGTTGCTGCGCCGCCCCATCTGACTTAAACGGCCATACTAATAAGCGGTTCAGGTCGGCTACCCCTGCACCCTGCGTTGCTCTGACAACGCCCGCAGCGCTCAGAATGAGCAGCGATACCAGTAGCGTAGATTGATAACGACGCCACCAAACAACAAACCTATTCATCCCACCTTCAAACTAGACCGTTGATCGTACCACTACTAAATACGCGCGAGAATTTGCCGTAGTCTTCTAGAATACGGCCTGTCCCCAGCACAACGCAGCTTAAAGGATCCTCTGCGATATGAACCACAATGCCCGTTTCGTGACTCACCAGCTTATCTAGACCGTTCAGCAAGGCTCCCCCACCTGCCAACACAATCCCTCGATCCACAATGTCTCCTGCTAGCTCTGGCGGAATGCGCTCTAGAGTACGCTTGACGGCTTCGACAATGGAAGACAGCGGCTCAATCATACTTTCACGGATTTCTGGCCCTTTTACCACAACGGTACGCGGCAAACCTGAGAGCAGATGAAGCCCTCTCACTTCCATACTCGCCCCGTTATTGTCATTGGTGGGGTAAGCCGAACCAATCCGAATTTTGATATCTTCTGCGGTTCGCTCCCCAATGACGAGGTTATGGACTTTCTTCATGTACTGGGTAATAGATTCAGTAAGTTCATCACCTGCAACGCGGACTGATTCACTAATGACCGCCCCACCCAAACTTAAGACCGCAACTTCAGTGGTACCGCCCCCAATATCTACAATCATGCTGCCCGTTGGTTCACTCACAGGCATTCCTGCGCCAATGGCTGCGGCAACGGGTTCTTCGACAAGCTGAACTTCTCTTGCGCCTGCCTGCGTTGCGGCATCGGTTACTGCACGGCGCTCAACCCCCGTTACGCCGCTAGGAATACCTACGACCACCCGTAATCCACCCACTGTCCTACCCCCGTGGACGCGTTGGATAAAGTGTTTGAGCATCATTTCAGTCGCTTCAAAGTCGGCAATCACGCCATCTCGTAGCGGACGAATGGTTGTAATTGCGCCTGGTGTACGCCCCACCATTTGCTTCGCCTCTTCACCAACAGCAAGGGGCAGTTTTGTATTTTGATCGATAGCAACGACGGAAGGCTCTCGAATCACAACGCCTCTGCCCAAAACATAGACCAAGATATTGGCGGTACCCAGATCAATGCCGATGTCTCTAGACGAGCGGCCAAAATTAAAAAAGGAGGGGAATTTCACCAATCGGTTCCTCGTGAGGTATTGGGGGATTTTTTTGAAGCCATCGTGCTGGATTCTAGTACGTTTTGTACCATGCGTCTAGCAACGCATCGTGAGTTTTTCGTAGATTTCTATTGGGTTCGAGCCTCTACAGCAGCTTGTTTACTGGCGTTGGACTTGCCCTAACTTGAGGTTGAGAATAGACAAGCCAAAAATCATTAGAAATAGCACCAGCCCAATGGCGCAGGCATAGCTCATTTCTAAGTCTTGAAAGGCGCGTTCATACAGATAGTAAACAATCGTTTTAGAACTATTTAGGGGTTCCCCTTTGGTCATAATGAAGATTTCTTCAAAGACTTTGGTGGCAGAAATAGAGGAGATTACCGCCACTAAAAATAGGTAAGGACGCATGAGCGGAATCGTAATATCCCAGTGCTTTTGGAGGCCATCGGAGCCATCTATTGCGGCAGCTTCGTAGAGATCGGCTGGGATACCCTGAAGTCCGGCGAGGTAGATCACCATATAGTAGCCTAAGCCTTTCCAGACGGTGACAGCCATAACGCTAAACAGCGAAAGGTCTGGGCTGGTGAGCCAAGGGATTCCTTCAGCAAAGCCGAGGAGCTGAAGCCCTTGGTTAAAGAGTCCGTTAGAGGCATAGAGCCATTTCCAGGCAATTCCGGCGACTACCATTGAGATGACGACAGGCGTGTAGTAGGCAGTCCGAAACCAGCGAATGCCTTTGAGATTTTGGTTGACGAGAATAGCTAACCCAAGGGACAGCGTGACTAATAGCGGCACAACGCAGACGAGATACAAAACGGTGTTACCCAGAGTTTTCCAAAAAACCGGATCTCGCCACAGTTTTTGAAAGTTGGCAAACCCAACCCATGCGGGGGCTTGGGTAAGGTCATACTCAAAGCGGGTGAAGCTTAGGTAAAATGCCTGAAGCGCAGGCCAAAAGACCGTCAGGGCTAACACAATCAAGGCTGGTGCTAAGAATAGGTAGGGCGTGAGCGATCGCATCACCACAGCACCCTTACTTTGAGCAGACCCTAATTTTTTTGAAGAATACGCCATTTTGAAGTTCGAGAGGATGAGGGCAAATTATTCGGATGCTGAATCATTAAACAGCAAAAAGAGTTCTTTACAGACCTGCTTTAGCGTTTCTTGAAAGCCGTTGGTAGGCGGATAGCTCCCTGCAAAATTCCAATCCCCTACGGTTGAAAATCGCCAGCGCTGATGACCTAAAGGGCC
>JBGSVR010000502.1:0-4833 GCA_041752855.1 Thermosynechococcaceae cyanobacterium | reverse complement strand
CAGCTTGAGCAGCTTACCCAGACCATTGTGTCGTGGCTTCCAGGTCTTGCGATCGGCACATTGGGTCGATTATTCGACATGATTTTGATTGTGGTGCTGGCGGTCTATATGCTGCTGTACGGTCAGCGAATGTGGCGTGGGCTAGTAGAGGTACTCCCTCCTAAGCTAGGGACTGCCTTAGATCGCTCCATTCAGTTCAATCTCCGGCAGTTTTTTATTAGCCAGTTTTTGCTGGCGCTATTTATGCTGCTGGCGCTAACCCCCATTTTTCTACTCTTACAGATTAAATTTGCGCTCTTATTTGCACTGCTGGTGGGGCTGTCTAACCTTGTGCCGCTAGTTGGAGCCTCCCTTGGCATTTTGCTCGTCATGCTGCTGACCTTACTGCAAGGTTTCTGGCCTGCGTTTTGGGTCGGTCTAACCGCTGTTACGCTTCAGCAAATTAAAGATAATGTCGTCTCTCCCCGCTTGCTAGGTAAATTTACAGGGTTGAACCCCATCTGGATTTTTGTAGCGCTGCTGTTGGGGGCACGGATCGCCGGAGTGCTAGGGGTAATTTTAGCCATCCCGATCGCAGGAACCATTCAGGGCACCATTGAGCAGCTACGGGCTAAATCTTCTGCGGTCATCTTAAGCCCAACGGACGACGTAACCTCCGCTCACAGAACAGAAATTTAATCCAGGGAAGTTCTCATTCATCGCGTTTTACGTCAGGAACTTGGCAATTGCGTTAAACGACTGTAGTATCAGCACGATTGCAGCATCAGATTGAGTTTTAATCCTCAAGCTTGCCCTTCGTTTATCCATTCGCGTTTTAAAACCTTCATAATGCAAGTCTCCAAACCCTGGTTCCCCGTTTTCCTTACCTTGAGTGCAGGATTAGTCGCAGCGTCATTCCCCTCAGGGTCTGCTTTAGCTGTGGTGTTTGGTCAAAAAGAAGTAGACCAAACCAAATTTATTGCAGTTGCCAAACCCGTTGGTCAAGAGTCTCACCAACTGCTCGTCTTAGAACAAGTGACTGACAAAAAGCAGTGCTGGAGCGAAAGCGGCAGCAAGCCCGTGATTGTGGATCCGCTTTTGCTCAAGTTTGACTTCACCGGAATTTGTGGTCGCAGCACCGATGCAAACGGCTACTCCATCCGCATGGATGGACAAGACCTTGGAGGCAAATACACTCTGCGCATCCGCTATCGCAATAACGATATGGTCTTGATTGGCTCCCCCGATGACTCAAAAGACCCTGAAATTGAAATTGGTCGTGCCAATGGCCTAGTGAAAGACTTTGCCAAAATTCAGCTTAATCCAGGCTGGTACTTCTCTAAACGTACCTTCACCACACCCGCAACAGAAAAAACACCAGAAATCGTAAAAGTGCTGGGTCACGTCTACCTCACCCGTGACGACACCTTACCCTTTGGCGACGTTGCTGGGGATGTTTATCTCAAAGAGATTAAAGCAGCCGTCGCCCTTAAATTTATTGCAGGATTTCAAGACAGCACCTTTAGACCCCAAACGCCCCTCACCAGAGAACAGCTCGTCTCAATGGTGCTAGAAGCGCTTAAGACCCTGCCAAAGGTTCAGCTTACAGTGCCCGCCGCCGTTACCACCAACCCCTACCCAGATGTAGACGCAAAACGCTGGAGCGCCGCCAAAATTGCCTTTGCCCGTGACAATAAGATTGTGACCGGATACCAAGACGGTACCTTTGCGCCCGAAAAACCCGTCACCCGTGCAGAGTTATTAGCCGTTTTAAAACGGGCGGCAGAGTATGCCAAAACCCTCAAAAACCAACCCACAACCCTAGCGCCAACCCAAGCTGCGTTTGCCTTTGAGGATATTAAAGGACACTGGGCTGAAACTCTCATTACACAGATGTCTACCTACTGCGGCACTGCATCTCCATTTAATGAAACAGGCAGCATCTTTGCCCCCAATGAACCCGCATTTCGGAATTACTCAGCCGCAGCCACACTACGGACTCTAAACTGCCTGAAAAATCCTTTAGCGTCTCCTCCCGCTTCTAAATCTGTAACACCCGCTCCTAAATCTAAACCTCTCGCGCCTGCAACCACTCCTAAGTCTGTAACGCCTCCCACGTCTAAACCTGTATTGCCTACTCCTGTTCCTACATCTAAACCTGTAGCACCTGCTCCTAAATCTGTGGCTCCTGTTCCTACTCCCATAACGACTCCTACACCCAAACCTGTAGCACCTACGCCTAAAGCTGTAACGCCTGTTCCTACATCTAAACCTGTAACGCCTATTTCTAAGCCTGTTGTGACACCTCCTGTTTCTAAACCTTCGATACCGCTCAAGTAAAGCTCAAGATAATAGAAAAGCGTCCCGCTCTCACAGCGGGACGCTTTTTATTCGAGTATTGTCTTAGATACTATCGAGAAGGTCCCAGCGCCCTGAAATTCACGCCCTCAGTCTCTTGACGAAATTCTTCTACTTCTTCGGTATAGCCAATGGGCAAAACGCGCTCAACGTTTTCATGGGGACGGGGGATAATAACCCAAGTCTCAAGGACACCCCCGTACACCTTCTCAACTACATCAATACCTGCCGCCATCGCCTGCTTCACTTCGGATACATCGCCACGAATGTTGACGGTAAAACGCGCACTTCCGGCACGGAGATAGCCCACCAACGTAACTCGACCTGCCTTCAGCATGGCATCCGAAGCAGCCAATACTGCCGGAAAACCTTTCGTCTCTAATGATCCGACCGCCTGTTGAGAAGGCATTGAGTTCGACATTACAATTTGCTCCTGAAGGAATTTAGTCTTTTAGACTTCTAAAAAATGCCGCACTAATTTAGAGGTTAAACCGAAAGTCTTCAACGCCTTCGGTAAAGTGGATTGGCAATACGCTTTCCACATTTTCAGGGGGGTTTGGCACAATATAGTAGCTTACTAAATTGTCGCCAGGCGTTTCCTCTACTGCCCTAACGCCAGCTTCAACGGCTCGCGTCACCTCTGAAACATGCCCACGAATGGCAACCAAAAATTCTGCGCGCTCCGCAAGTCCATAATATACAAGCGTTACAGCAGCTGATTTAACCATGGCATCTGCTGCGGCCAATACAGGAGGAAACCCAACAGTCTGAATAACTCCAACGGCCTGGGGCATGATTTTTTGTTTCAAATGGGCAAGGTCAATTATAGAGTTTATTGGAGCATAGGTACGGAAAATCTGACCAAACGTCTAGGGGAATCTTGAAGATTTTGTTAAACTGGCTACATTAATTTGCCGATCCTTCTGCCCTGCCCTTAAGAGAACCCATTAAAGCCATGACTTCAACCAAGCCCATTGTAATTTCGCCTTCAATTTTGTCCGCAGATTTTAGCCGTCTGGGAGAGGATGTCCGTGCGGTGGACGAAGCGGGAGCCGATTGGATTCATGTGGATGTGATGGACGGGCGCTTTGTCCCCAACATCACCATTGGGCCGTTGATTGTTGAGGCATTGCGTCCAGTCACAAAGAAGCCTTTGGATGTTCACCTCATGATTGTGGAACCAGAGCGCTATGTGGCAGATTTTGCAAAGGCAGGGGCTGATATTATTTCGGTCCATGCAGAGGCCAGTTCTACGACTCACCTCCACCGCGCTTTGGGGCAGATTAAGGAGCTGGGCAAGATGGCTGGGGTGGTTTTGAACCCTGGCAGTTCTCTAGAGCAGATTGAGTATGTGCTAGACCTGTGCGACCTTGTGCTGATCATGAGCGTTAACCCTGGGTTTGGAGGACAAAGCTTTATCCCTGGGGTGGTTCCTAAAATTCGTCAGCTCCGTCAGATGTGTGATGAGCGCGGTTTAGACCCCTGGATTGAAGTGGATGGTGGGCTGAAGGGAGCCAATGCTTGGCAGGTGATTGAAGCGGGAGCCAATGCGATCGTGGCTGGGTCTGCGGTCTTTAATACGTCAGATTACGCTGAAGCGATTCGCTCGATTCGTGGCAGCAAGCGCCCTGAGCCAGAATTGGCACGGGTTTAGGCGCAAATACTGCCCTCACCCCCAGCCCCTCTCCCAGAACGGGAGAGGGGAGCCGGAGTTAGCCTTTCTTCTATGCAATTGTTTTGCTAGAGAGTGTTTCAAACAATTTCTGGACTAAGGTTAGATTCTTATCGCCTGGGGATGTTTCTACCCCACTAGAAAGATCAATGCCAGAGGGGTTGACCTGGGCGAGGGCGGCGATCGCATTCCCTCCACTCAATCCCCCCGCCAAAAACCAAGGGCGTGTTGGTGCAAAATTTTTTACCAGTGCCCAGTCCCAAGTCTCACCAGTGCCGCCAAGGGCATTGGCATTAAAGGCATCCAGCAAAAAAGTATCGACTGCATCAGCATAGGTTTCGGTCTGGGCTAAAGTCTGGGCTGTCTTCACGCGAAAGGCTTTAATTAGCTCGACTTTGGGTAATTCGCGGCGTAAGCTTCGACAAAACGCAGGGGATTCTTGACCATGAAGCTGCACGCCTGTGAGCGCCCCTTTATGTACCGTCACCATGATTTGCTCTAAGGACGCATTGGCAAAGACCCCTATTTTTGCAAGGGTTCCGCCATTAAGCGCAATTTCAGGGAGTTTTGCGACAATTTCACCAATTTTTTCTGGCGCGATATATCTAGGCGATTCTGCGACGCAGATGAATCCAAGGGCATCGGCTCCAAGAGTGGCGATCGCCACTGCCTGATCTGCCCTAGTAATTCCACAAATCTTAACGCGCAGCTTTTCTGCCATAAAAGTTAGTCTTTAGCCCGTGTATCTTTATTGTGCAGATTGCGTGCCCTAATGTTAACTCTTTAAAACAAACGGCTAGAGATGTCCCAAGGGGTTTTTATAA
>JBGSVR010000501.1:0-15046 GCA_041752855.1 Thermosynechococcaceae cyanobacterium | reverse complement strand
CACTCCCCATTGGTGGCGCTGGCATTCCGCCCACGCTGCTGATGCAGGATATGCGCCATTACATTCCAGACTATCTGCATCAGGTGTACCAACAAACCATCCGTAAAGAAGATGACCTGCTGATCAAACTTTGCGAAAGTTTTCAGAAGTCGATGTTTTGCGTCACAAATGCAACCATTGTGGGTCTGCTGCCTCATCCCATCGACACTCCTGACCCCAAGCAACAACAAACAAATCAGGTTTATCTCCAGGGCTGGATGGATCGACTGCAATCATCCCAGCTAGAGTCTGTTCAAATTGGGTCTGCGTCCTAGGCGCAAGATTTAGGATGATATCGAGCGACGACACCATCCTAAGGTTTAATGAAGGGTAGAGGCTCCCCAAGACTTGGATTAACGCAAGTTGAGGTTAGCTAAATGTGTGCATAGGGACGAAGGTGTGGCCGTAAATTCATCTGCCCGATTAAATAAGGTTTTGGTGGTTCTCAATGGCAAAGGGGGCGTTGGAAAGACCACTACTGCCGTAAGCTTGGCTGCAATTTTATCTGCAACGTACAAAGTTTTACTGGTGGATGCTGACCCCCAGGGTTCGGCTTCTTGGTGGGCAGAGCAGAGTGAAACCAGTCTAGGGTTTGATATTGCCCAGGAAACTAACCCTTCTTTACTCAAAGACCTAAAAGACGCAAAAAACTACGGCGTTGTGGTGGTAGATACGCCTCCAGCGTTAGCTTCTGAAGCACTGGCGGCAGTCATTCCAGCGGCTGACTACTTAATTTTGCCCACGCCTCCAGCTCCGATGGACTTGGCGGCTTTGGTGCAGACGGTTAGAAGTGCGGTACTGCCTAGCGGCGTAATGCACCGCGTTTTGTTGACCAAGGTCGATCCACGCAGTATTAAAGAAGCCCATGATGCGCAAAATACCCTTCGGGAATTGAGTATTCCGGTCTGTACGGCGTTTATTCGGGCTTACAAAGCGCACGAACGGGCTGCGCTAGAAGGCAAGACGATTCTGCAATGGCAGGGACGCAATACTGACCAAGCGGGTTCAGACTACCATCAGGTGGTTGAAGAAATTGAAAAAGACTGGAGAAAAAAATCATGACGCGCCGCAATCTTTCGGATATTTTGCGACAAGAGGTGAAGAAGGAAACGTCAGAAACTTCTGAACCAGAATCTAAGCCTGTTGCGGTTGAAAAGTCAGAAACAGTTGATGCTGCCGCTGCCAGCTCTAGCCGTGGGCGTAAATCTGCTGCTGCCGCGAGCAGCGCTGACTCAGCTAAAGCAAATGATGCATCTGAGGCAAAATTTACGGCACAGATTATTGAATTAAAAGCAGCTTTAGCCCAGGGTGCAGAGCATGAAAAAACGCTTCAGGCAGATATTAAATCGCTTCAGGCAGATGTTAAGCGTCAGCAAAAGGAAGTAGGTGGTCTTGAGGCTCAAGTGTCTCGGCTAAAGACGGAGCTGACTGAGGCAAAGGATGTGATTCTACAGCTTTCTGAGGAAAACACTCAGATGCGCAAAACGGTGGATGAATTGAAAGCGCCAAAAGCCCAACCACAGCGCAAAGCACCGTTGTCTTTAAGGTCTGTCCCGTCTCATTCTGTGCAGCCTAGTAGCCAGAGCAACAGTACAAACAAGCCTAAATCTGTAGATGTAGGCTGGATGGACTGAGGCACACGCTTAAAAGATAAAGTTCAGCACAACGCTAGGATTGGGCTGAAAGGAGATCAACTGTGGCGCAAAGAAAACAGTCGAAGGGAGCCTGTGCCTATTGTGGGAAGGAGCTGGCAAAGGGTGCAATGACGAAGCACTTGGGAACCTGCAAGGAAAGATTGGCAGCGATCGCCCAGGCCGAAGCAGGCAAAGCCGCCCCAGAAATGCTCTTTCACCTACGAGTACAGGATGCCTACCGCAACGAATTCTGGCTCGATTTAGAAATGCGTGGGTCTAAGTCTTTGCAGCATTTAGATGACTATTTGCGCGCAATCTGGCTAGAGTGCTGTGGTCACATGAGCCAGTTTTCGCTGAACGGCAGCTTTGCCCAAGCGGTTGGGAAAACCCGAAAAATCAAGGATGTATTTCAGCTTGGCAACACGTTGACCCACATTTATGACTTTGGCACGTCTTCAGAAACGCTGGTGAAGCTGGTGAGCGTGCGGGAAGGTAAGCCGACGACCTCGAAGGCGATCGCCCTAATGGCACGAAACCTCATGCCGGAAGAAAAATGCATTGAGTGTGGACAACCTGCAACGCATCTATGCATGGAATGTCTATATGAAGATCAAACTTGGGGAACGCTCTGTGATGCTCACACCAAGACTCATCCTCATCACAATTATGATGAACCAATCCCTTTAGTGAATTCGCCACGCTTAGGGATGTGTGGCTATGATGGGCCAGCGGAACCGCCTTATTGATGAGAGAGCTAGTTCATTACGAACTTGAATTGATTATCTAAAGCTGCGCGAGTGGCTGCTGCAAATTCACCTTGGTGAGAAACAGCATCTTGCAGCTTCTGTTTTGCCTTAATAGCTAAGTCCTGTAGTTCAAGGTCTTGTGTTCTCGTGCTGGCAACCTCAATAAGCTGGTAAAGCATTTTTAGTGTTTGCAAATGCTTCAACCGTGCTTCGTTCAGAATAGTGCGGTTAAGATTCAGATTCTCAATGGTCGGTTTTCCCTTTATGCTTCCAGAGACTGCGTAGGACATTTCACCCCTAAATCCAATGTGTTCACTGGGGTCTTCAACTCCAGGATTAACGAATAGCGGTTCTTCGAGGCTGATGTTGTGGCTGTGGGAATGAGCGCGAGCTATGGGTTCAGCCAGCGGAAATAGGTTTCGCTTTTGTCGTTGGTTGCAGGCACTGCAACTGAGGTATAAATTCTCCCAAGCGTAGGCAAGCCAGTAGTAACCAGGGCGATTGAGCTTGCCTCGCTTTTTCTGAACGTAGGCGCTCTTGGGGCGAAAGTGTTCTACGTCGCCATCGTCTCCGACAAGGCGCTCACAAAAGCAGCATTTTTTATGCTGGGCAAGCACCAGAGCAGACTTTACGCTGGGATGTCCGTAGATATCGCTGGAGAAGCTGAAGGATTTTTTGCCTTGCTGATACTCAACGGGGGCTTGATTGTATTCATCAATGTGGGAATCTGCTTTAGTTTTCCCGTCTGTGGTTAGCTTTTCTGGTGCAGTCTTGGGCTTGTCGATGCGAATCACGGCGTAAACACGAGGCTAACTGTTTTCTAAGAGCTTGGCGGCTTTACGGATAATATCCATTGCCCGAATATCTTGTGGAGATTCTCCGGTTGGCAGACTGCCAATTTGTTTTTCTAGCTTCTTCAGCTCTCGCTCATCTTTGGCAGTTAGCTTAGGTTTTGCCAGAATCTTTCTTCTGCTCTCAATCAGTTTTTCTATATCTGGCGAGTGTGGACTGGGTAAATCAAAGACGCTGGAGAGGACTTGTTCCACGCGCCAATTATCAATAATTTCAGGGTCGTTATCAATGACGACATGATCGCCCTCCCGACGCAACAGCACTATGTTGGCACCTTTTGCCGCCTGAACGACGAGTGGACTATGAGCGGTCACGATGAACTGTGTATTTGGAAAGCGCTCTGTCAAAAAGCTCATGATGGTGCGCTGCCATTTTGGATGAAGATGAAGATCAATTTCATCTACCAAAACAACGGCGGGTTCAGCGAGTGGATCTACACTTTGTGGGTAACGCTCTATCAGTCTCGCAGCTAGGTCTACAGTCCAAGCGATCACGGTTTTGTAGCCTAAGCTAAGGCTTTTCAGGGGCACCCATCCGTAGGGTGTGAGAAATTCTGCGGTAGGTCGAGGTTTATTATGGTCAGCAGGTGTAATACGAATATCAGAAATATCTGGTAGAAGTTGTTTTAATGTTTCTTGAATAAGACGCAACCGTTGTTCAAGTTGTTCTGTATTATCAGGGACAGAACGTGCAACTGCATAATCAGCTTGAAGCAACCACTCTTCAGCATTAATTAGCATTTCATCATCCGAAAAAAGGCTGTTACAACTGTTAGATGATATCGCTTCTGCCAGGGAAGTTTTACCCATTCTTCGATTTGCACCGTAGCCATAGTATTTGAGTGCCCGTAAATCTCCTCCAGAATAAGTGAGGGGGTTCAATCCAATTAACGCTAGAGAGACTTGCTGGGTTTTAGGGTGATTTTTAATCTGCTTTTGATGATTTTCTACATAACTTTTTAAAGAATAGCCATATGCAAAATGAGCTTCAATTTTTGTTTCATGAGATCTAAAAGTCTGAGTATCATTCCAAGGGATATCCTCAGAAAAAGACATTGGCGAAGATACTGGAAATGCTTGCACTTTAGTATGAAGAAGAGAATCCCATCTAAACATAGGGGTAGGACTCATTCTCGCTAAACAACGTAATAAAGTTGTTTTACCAACCCCGTTATCTCCAAGGATAACTGTCCATTGTGCAGGAAATCCATTAGCGTCTGACAAGTCAAGCTTTTGAAGAGCTTTAAAACAGAGTACATTCTCTAATTCAATGGACAAAAAGTAAGCTGGCGGGTAATCTTTTGACGATTCCCGCTGTTCTATCAGTCTTATTTCTCGCTGTGCTTCAGTCATAGCTATTAAAACTAAGAGTAATCCACCTCTTTACTCATCCAATACCCACATCTCCTTCGTGGCTTCCTCATCAAAAAATCGCTTGGGTCGAACCACCACCACCACCCGTCCTAAAATCTTCTCGGTAGGTGCATCCGCAAACCACTGAACGTCCAGTTCGCCGTCTGCTTCTACGACAAAGTAGCTCTGATCATCCCAGTCGCGGTGGGCGCGATCAATGATGATCAACACCTCATCCGATGCCTGGTCTGGGGGGATAGGGAGGCGATCGCCACTACTCAAAACCGCCACTGGATCTTCGGCGCTAGCAATTATCTGCCAGCCGGGTAACGGCACCCATGCCCCCTCTCCTGCAAACTTAACGATGCGGAATGCACCTTCTTCTGCAACCATAGGGGCAGCTTTCAGCGCCTCTACGGGCAGCGGCAGTTTGCCTAAGAGTGGCACAATACGCGGCAAATCTAGTTCTGAGTCTGGACGAGAGAGCGGTAGACGTGGATGAGTCTGTACTTTAGTGACGCTAAAGTCGGTTAGCAGCTTTTCAATTTCTTTACGGGCGCTATCGCTGTGGGCAAACTTAAGCCCTTTGGCAATGAGGCGCGATCGCTCCTGAAGGTCTGACTTTTGTTTTGCCTGTACCCAAGTTTGATGGGCAACTGCATCACCAGGGTGATTGGTCGCAAACGCCTCTGGTGGTTTGCGAACTCGGGCAAAGTCTTTGATGGCGCGGGTCAGGTCATGGGCTTCGTCGGAGTCTAGCTTGTGCTGGAAAGCTAGGGCGGCGATCGCAGGGCGTTCGGGTTGAGTAAACACCCGCAGCTCGTAGAGAATATCGCTGCCGCGATGACCAAAATGCTCTAACACCTGAGGGTCTGCATTGAACTGCACCAGCCCTGCAAAGACTTGGGCACCCACCATAACCTGATTTTGCTGAATGGGTTCAAAGCCCGTCTCTTCAAAAATAGCTTGGGGCGTGTGCCCTGCTTTTTGGAGCTGCTGACACGCTTGACCCCATTCAACCCAGCTTCCCTGCTTACGCCGCAGCATTAAAAATAGGCTCTCAGCATCTATGGAGTCGTCTGCGGGTGGAATGAGCGATTCGGTCATGGTCAAGGCAATGTCTGCACAAGCAGAGTATGTGGAGGTTATTCTCTCTAGTTTACAGGCTTGAGTCAGGCGCAGAGCAGAGGGATTTCATCAGGGCGGCGATCGGCTCCTAAATGATACGCATCTGAGCAGAAGAAGCTAACGCATAAAATTTTAATCCTAAGAAAATTCCGCCAACTTGTAACACTCCAAGTTTCAGACGGGCAACCTATATAGAGAGATCGTCTCGCCGATCTGAGCAGCAGGGTGGTTGAAGCATGGCAGTAATGAACGGAACTCGTCAGTTTTCATTTCAGAGTCAAGATCTGTCTCAAAAACTGGTAGCGAATATCCCTCTCAATGCGAGCGGATATTGGCGGCATCAATTTGATCGGCTATCGGCTCGCGAAACAACCTTTCATTGGTATTTAGGCGTATCAAACGGACAAATTGTCCATTCTGGCAGCACCCCCTGGAGTTCATCGGCACTCCTAAGGTTGGTGCAGCGCTACATCCCAGAAACTCGACAAGAGCCAGCCAGAAGCAGCTTTATGCTTTTGCAAAAAAAAGTGCGCGACCAAACGATTACGCCGACTGAGCTACTCAAGCAGATCAGACAAATGAACATTGCCGATGAGACTCAGCTCAAAGCGGCTTCGCGCCTTAAAATTCTTACCGATTTAGATACTTATTTGCTGATGGGTTCTGGCGACGCAGTCTTTGTCCCTGACGCTTCAATGGCGTCTGATGGGCATCAGTTGCTCAAGGCAGATGCCCAAGTTATGATGCGCGGCGCACTTCAGCGCCAAATTCTTTGGCAGCAGATTAGACAGCAGGTGCCGTCGATGAATCTGGTGCCCATGCTTAATGCCAATATTTTTGAGCAAGCCCCGCTGCCGCAAACCCAAAAAGAGCGGATTCGGATGCTGGTGAAGTCTGGCAAATCCATCAACCATATTGCCATTGGCCTTGCCAAAGATAGCTTAGAAATTGCCACCATGTTTGCGCGATTAGTCAAAGCAGGCTTGGTCAACCTTGACGCACCGAGTCAGTCCGCCCCCTCGGTCATCATGATTATTGATGATTCCCCATTGGTGCTAAAGCAGTTTCAGCACTGGGTGACGGCATTAGGCTACCCAGTTGTCGCGTGTCAAAACGCAGCGACCGCATTGTCAACTGTTTTACAAGTTAAACCCGCCAGCATATTTATTGATATCAATATGCCAGGTATTTCAGGCTTTGATTTAGTCAAACAAATTCGCCAACAGCCTGAGGTTGCGGCAATTCCGCTGGTCATTTTAACCGGAGAGCAAAAGCTTTCTAATAAGTGGCGCGCGCAGTGGAGTGGGTGTGACTTTTTGAACAAACCGCTTTGCGCAGCAGATGTGGGCGAGTTTCAGGCGCAGCTTCAGGAGCTGCTACAGCGTTTGGTCGCGGCAGCATCTGGCCCCGTCCAGCCCTAAAAATTTACGTCGTGTTCAGTACCCAAAGGAGCCAAAATGCGTTTTCTTATTATTGATGACAGTTCAGTTGATCGGCACGCTCTTGCCTCTTTGCTAGAGTCTCTGGGGCATGGTGTTGACCAATGTGCCAGCCCTACAGATGCCCTTGAAAAAGTAGAGCAAGGACACTATGACCTGGTGTTTTTAGATGTGGTGATGCCAGAACAAGATGGCTATAAGTTTTTGCGAACCCTACGTCTTAACCCCAAAACCGCTAGTCAGTACGTGGTGTTTTGCTCTAGTAAAAAAACGCCTCTAGAAATTAACTATGGCGTAAAGCGAGCGGGTGCAAATGACTATCTCACCAAGCCCGTTACCCGTGAATCTGTTGGGCAAATTTTAGATCGCGTTGCAACTGCCGCTTAAGGACTAAACACATGACTGCGATCGCCCCCACTCATTCTGCTGCACCCTCCACGTCTGTACCTTCCACATCTACCCTAAGCGATCGGTTTATTCTGACTCAGGTGCAGTCTATAACCCTAGTGATTCCAGCCGCATGGGTTACAGAGATTTTTCGAGTGGAGCGATCGCAGATCCTTCCCCTACCCTTCTATAGCGCCTTACTGCTAGGCATCACCCACCAAGGGGGACAAGTATTGCCGTTGCTGTCTGCCCATAGCCTGTTAACCGCAGAATCAGCCTTACCCAAAGAGAACAATATGGTGGTCAAGCTGGGGGATGCAGCCGGATCGCTGGCGCAAGTTGGGTTAATCATTGACCGCACCTTGGGGAGCCAAACCCGCACAGAGCTGCCCAGCGACTTATTTTCAGAGTCATTGCAATCTCCCTCGGCAGCAATGATGCTTTTGCGCCCCGAAATGGTGAGTGCAGATCTATGGCAGCCCATTTGTTGGGTGCCATAGATTTAAGCCTTTAATTTTTGACGCAACTTCGATTGAGAGCAACAGGCATTAGCCTGCAATATCCAACCGTATTTCTACGACATTAATCCCTGAATAGCAGCAGCGTTTATGAAGTTTACAACCCCCAAAGCCATCAATCTTTTAGACGAGACTGGGCTGCTAGACTCAGACCTCAGCACAACAGCCACAACACCTCTAAAACGAATTCAGCAGTTTATTCGCACTCACTTAGTTGGCAGCATTACAGCTACCATTGCGGGCAGTTTGATTCTGACGGGGGTTTCGACCCTAAATACCTGGAATATCTACCGCAGCTTTCGCTCTACCGTTAATCAACAGTTTCGCCTAGAGAAACTGAGCGGCAAGCTGGTGCATTTAGATGAAGTCTTAACTATGTCTGCTCGGATGGCGGCGAGTACAGGCGATCTGCAATGGGAAAACCGCTACAACGAATATGCGCCCAAGCTCGATGAAGCCATCAAAGAGACGCTAGCAAACGTAACGGATGATATCCGTGCTGAGGCGAGCAAGACCGATGAAGCGAACAAAAAGTTGGTTGATCTAGAAACTAAATCCTTTGATCTCGTTCGCAAAGGTCAGTCTAACGTAGCACTTCAGCTTTTGTTAGGGTCGCAATACAGCGACCAAAAGCAGATTTATGCGGCGGGGAATCAAAAGGTTCTCAATCGAATCGATCAGCTCATTCAAACCCAACTGCAAAGCTATCAGCAGCAGTTATTTGCCTCTATGGCATTTGCAGGCGTCACGTTACCCATTCTGCTGGGGGGCTGGATTTTGGTTCTGTCCGCCGTGAAAGACTACATTAGCGATCGCCAACGCGCACAGCAGGCGCTCCAAAAATCCCAAGATGCGCTGATGGTTTCTAACGGAGAACTCTGGGTAGAGGCCAATGCCCGCCAACAACAAGAGACACAGACTCGCCAAGAAAGTGTGCAGCTTCAAGAAGACATCGGACACCTTCTAGATGTGGTGTGTTCGATTGAAGAAGGCGACTTCACCATTCAAGCTGAAGTGAACGAGCGAGCAACGGGACTGGTCGGAGATACCTTAAACCGTCTTGTCGAAGCATTAGGCCAGATTTTAAGCCAGGTTTCTACCACAGCAGGACGCGTCTCTGTTAGCAGCGATCGCCAAAAAGAGATTGCGGCAACCGTGGTGCAAAGTACCCGTGAGCAGGCTCAATCGGTGACTCAGGTACTCTCTTTGACCGAAAAAGTGAAGCTATCGGCGAACAGTGCTGCCGCCCAGCTTGCCGAAACTAATCACGCGCTACTGATGCTCCAGACCGCCGTAGTCAATGGACAGGGGGCTGTCGGTTCCCTTACACAGGAAATTGATGTGCTGCAACAAGGGAGTGATCGCATTGTGCAGCAGATGAAAACCCTGGGGGAATTTGTGGGTCTTGCCGACCAATTTGTGCAAGATCAGGGCGAAATTGCAACCCAGACTCAGGTGCTGGCGCTCAACGCATCTTTGGTTGCCGCCCGTGCCGCCGAACAGCGCGACCCTAAACAGTTTGCTGGGGTAGCAAGAGAATTTGAACTGATTGCCGATCAGGTCAGCCAGTTGGCTCAGCAGACCAACGAAGGGCTTGCCAATCTAGAGCAGCGCAGCGCCCAAATTCACCGAGTTGTATCAGATGTAGATACAGAAGTGCAGCGCTTAGGGGGACTCGTCCATAGCTTTACCAGTGGGGTAAAGCAAACCCGTGAAGTATTCCAAACCGTTCAAACCGTAACGGGCGAGGCGGTGCAAGCAGGCGATACCGTCGCCCAGACCAGTCAAAGCATTGTAGAAGCCGTAGACTCTACTGCCACTGCAATGAATGCCATTACCCTTCTGTCTCGTCAGATTGCGCGGCAGTCTAAAGACGCGCAGAAGATTTCTGATCAAATGAGCAGCCTATCCGAAACACTGGTTCAGAATGTTCAGGTGTTTAGGCTCCCAACCGACGCATCCACGCCCGTAGCAGAGGGTATCCGCCTCAACGCTGCCATAGATATCTTTGAACCCGAACCTGTATTTGACCCTCAACCCGCTCTTGCTGGAGCCGTTGAGGTTTAGCCAGTCCTTTGTCCGTGCTTTTTAGATTTAATGCGCTGAAGTTCGTTCATTGTTTTAGAGAAATATAATGACCTCTGAAGATTTTTTTAAGCCACAGCCGATTCGTGAGCCATTAGAGCCTACGCCCAAGGGGACTTCCCATACTTCTGTTCTGGGGCGTTTGCAGTCTGCGCTTCAAACGCGACTGGTAGCAACCATTACGGTATCGCTGCTGTTTAGTGTGGCAATGACGGGCACCTCCGCCTGGAACGTATGGCGGATTTATCAGGGTCTACAAACCACCGTTGACCGACAGTTTAAGCTTCAGGATTTGAGCGGCGAAATCATCCACCTTGATGAAGTCTTAACCATGTCAGCGCGGATGGCGGCAAGTACGGGCAGTACCAGATGGGAAGACCGCTATAACCAATACGTCCCCAAGTTGGAGGAGTCGATTAAAGAGGTTCTCAAAGATATTCCAACCGCTGAGCAGGCAAACCCTGGACAGACAGACGCGGCCAATAAAAAGCTGGTGGATATGGAAACCAAGGCATTTGAGCTAAACCGTAAGGGCAAGTCTCAAGAAGCACTGTCGCTACTGTTGGGCGCTGAGTACGAAAAGCAGAAGGCTATCTACAGTGATGGCATTAACGGAACCTTGGGCGCAGTAAAGCGAAATGTAGAAACTCAGCTCCAAGGCTATCGCCAGAACTTAGCCTGGTCGATCGCCTTTGCAGCCCTCAGTTCACTGGTGCTATTGCTGAGCTGGTCTGTGGTATTGCTGGCGGTACGAGGCTATATCCGCGATCGCCGTCAATCTCAAGCGTCTCTGGTTGCATCTCAAGAGAACCTTCAGCAGCTCAACCAACAGCTTGAAGGAGAAATGCACCAGCGAGCCATTCAATCCGAACAAATCCGCGAAGAAAGCGAGCTGCTGCAAGCAGATATTGCCCATATCTTGGATGTGGTGTTGGCGGTTGAAGAAGGCGACCTCACCATCCAAGCTGATGTCAACGAGCGTGCCACGGGTCTAGTTTCAGATACCCTCAACCGCCTCGTAGAATCTCTCAACGGCATTGTGTCACTGACGGTTTCGACCGCGAAGCAGGTCACATCCAGCGCCGAGGCACTCGAACAGCTTGCCACCGAGACGGCACAACAGGCACAGTACCAAACGGGTTCGGTAGAGAAGGTGCAGGCGTTGATGCGTCAGATGAATACCCTCACAGAAGACTCTCAAGAACAGGTCACGGCAACTGATACCGCCGTGCAGTTGGCTCAGGCTGCTGTGACCGCCGGACAGCAGGAGATGGGTCTGATGGTGAGCGGCATTGCCACCCTTCAGCAGGGCACAGACCAAATTGTGAAACGAACCCAGCTCCTAACAGACTTTGTGGACTTGGCCTCGCAGTTCTCAAAAGACCAGAAGCGCGTAGCGTCTCTCACTCGCGTTTTGGCGCTCAATGCTTCAACCCTGTCTTCCCGCGCACTCAAAGAGCAAAACCCAGAACAGTTTGCCAGCCTTGCCCACGAGTTTGAAACCATTGCCCGTCAGGTCAATGACCTGGCAGCAGAAACCAACCGAAGCTTGGTTTCGCTTCAGCAGCGCACCGACCAAATTCAAACTGTGACCTCTGGACTCAATCAAGATGTATCTGAAATCAGCAGTCTGGTGCAGGATTTCACCAGTGGGGTGGGTCAATCTCGTCAGGCGTTCGACAACATTCAGCAGGTCACAACCCAGGTGGCTCAAGTGGGCTTGCAGGTGAGCCAGTCTAGCCAAGAGATTGTGCAGGTGGTGCGCAATACGCTTGCTGCAACCAGTGCGATCGCCACAGTCGCCCAAACCACCGAATCGAAAGCCAGCGTAACTCGTGAGCAGGTTGAAGCAATGGGCAACCTGGCTCGTACCCTCCTCGAAATGGTGGAATTCTTCCGTGTTAGTGTAGCCACTTCTTCTGAAGGGTTTTCATCTTTAGAACCTCAGCCGCCTTTCTATGAGCCACTGGCAGTACCAGAGCTTGCTGCAATGGCAAAATAGCGGCGACAGGCAGCAGCAATTTCTCGCTTCATTTATACCCTCTCTCACGCATATTTCTTCAAATCCTTTAGCACTCCCCCTATCGAGTCAGCGGCACCATGACGGCATCTGAACCTTTATCCCTAGATCCCTGGAATACCTATATTGCCGACACCGCTGAACTGGATCTTCAGCAAGAGCTGCGTGCCATGTTTGAGGTAGATACCCAGCAGTATCTCCAAGAGTATTTCAGCCTGGTGCAGTGTCTTAACTACCCATCTTGGGCTGCGGATATTCAGCACATTTATCGCGCGGTTCACACCATTAAGGGTGGGGCGGTGACGGTAGAAGCAGATGCGATGCTTCATGCAGGGATGGTGCTAGAAGATTTGCTCTCAGACCTACGCTATTTAGATCAGTGCCCCGATCTTTCCGACGGGCAGCTTCGCGAACTGCTGCTAGAGGCAGGAGAGTTACTGAGCAGCAGCATTGAAATTAAAGCGACCGGAAACGCGGCGATCGCCCAAGTGCAGCCCACCGTCGAACGCATTCGTTCCATCCATGAACAGATTCGGCAGTGTTATCTGCCAGACTGGAATGAGCTAAAGCAGGTTCATCAAGAGTTTGCCGAGCAGGGCTTTGACCTTGTGGTGCTAGGGCTAGAAATGGCGCTAGATCAGCTTCCAATCCAGGGCAATATCCCCGCAGAGATTCTTCAAACGGCTCAGCAAACCCTCGCCCAGCTCACCCAGATTGGTGAAGATTTACAGTTTTCTCAAAGCTGGACGCCTTTAATGGCACAATGCCAGACTTTTATAGATCAGGCCGATAGCGCCCAATGGAAGCAGTGTTGGCCTAAATATTTTCAGATCCTTAAAGACTGTGCCAAACAGGGCGGTGAACTGAGTCCTACCCTCCAAGTTCGTCTAGATTCTCTGAATGCTTTAGAGAATCCATCCATTCTAGAATTTAATGCAGTTGCACCCAGCAGTCTAGGCACAGATATCGCTGTGCCTGAAGCACTGATGTTAGATAGCCTGTGCGAACTTGAAAGCTTAACTGAGTTTGACCTAGTCGAGTTTGATCCAGTCGAGTTTGCTCCAGATGACATGACCCTCGAAGGGTTGATGCCTGAGGACGCGGTCTCAAGTCCCTTCGCACTAGAGCAACAGGTTCCTAATCCGTGGGACTCTGAAGAACAGACGCTGCTCGACTTTATTGACACCGACTGCCTACCGTTAGAATCGCTTCCACTCTCCTTAGACCCAGACGAAAGCCTCAACACTTCGCTAGATGGACTTCAAGATTGGAATACAGACTCAATCGACGACTTCAGCGATCTATCAGCCCTCAATACCTTAGAAGACGCCGAGCTATTTGCCCTGAGTGAAGAAGATTGGGCTGAACCTGCCGATGCATTCTCCGTAGAAACAACTTTGGATGAGGTTGGACTGTTTCCACAGGCGATGGCTCAGCCCCAATCGTCCGATACGATCAATCTCGAAGAGATCGCAGCGGCAGCAGTACCAGAGGCGATCGCCGCAGAAACCAAGCGCAGCGTTCAGATTTCGGTACCGCTAGAGCGCCTTGATCAATCTGCCCAGCAGGTGGTCGAAACGCTGCTGACGGCGCGTGGCGTTATGAATAGTTCCCAAAAGCTCCAGACACAGCTCACCCAAATTACCTCTCTCACCCAAGAAAGCGCCCAATTTATTACGCGTCTGCGCCAGCTCCAAGATGACTATGCCCTACTGCATACCCTTAGCGATGATCAAAATGATGCCAGTAACGTCAATCTAGAGCGCTATCGTCAGGGCTACGCCACCATTAATCGGCTGCTAGAAAACATTCTAAAAATGTCTGAGCTAGGCCAAGAAATTGAGGCGATTACCCAGCAAAACACCAGTCGCCTCGACAGGCTCGATCGCAGTATTCTGCGGCTTAAGGACGGCATTGAAACCAGCCGTCTCGTGCCCTTCCGTAACCTCAGCCTTCGCGCTCGTGCCATTGTGCGAGATCTCAGCAATCGCTACGGCAAACCCGTTGAGCTGCTGGTGCAGGGAGAACAGGTTGAACTCGATGCAGGCATCCTTCAGCAGTTAGAGCCTGCCCTACTGCACCTGCTCAGAAATGCCTATGACCACGGATTAGAATCGACTGAAGCTCGTTTGGCAAAAGGTAAACCCGCCCAGGGCACGCTTCACCTTTCGCTTCACCGTCGCGGGAATCTTTACCGTCTTGTGCTGAAAGACGATGGCGGCGGGATTGATGGAGCTGCGATCGCCCAGCTTGCCCAAACCAAGGGGTTTGCCCTCAACCAAACGCGCACCCATACCGAACTCTTAGCGGTACTGTGTCAACCTGGCTTTAGTTCCCGTAGTGCCGTCACAGAGGTTTCCGGTCGTGGCGTGGGGATGGACGTAGTTGCCAGCCAAATTGCCGCCATTAACGGGAAGTTTAGCCTTGAAACCTGCCTGGGCGAAGGGACGACCTTTACCATTGAGGTGCCTGCACCAAAGCTTTTGGTACCCTGTGTCTTGCTGGAGGTGAGCGATCGCACCATTGCCCTGCCCACGGACGAAATTTTAGAAACCATTCTGATTGATCCCGCTCAAATTTCTGCCCTGGAGACAGAAAACCCGCAATTGACCTGGCTGCTTCAGACCAGTCGCGGGGCTTCCCCTGGGTTTGATTTAGTAAACTACTGGCTGCCAGCCAATCAATCTTCAGTAAAATCTGCGATAAGGACATTGGGAGATACGGCGATCGCCATCCGCACTCGGTCTGCAGATCTATCGGGTTCTAGCCCTCACCTGTGGTTTATCGCCGACGATCTCCTGGGTCAAGAAGAACTGCTGATTAACCCGCTGCCCAGCCCTCTCATC
>JBGSVR010000500.1:0-10441 GCA_041752855.1 Thermosynechococcaceae cyanobacterium | reverse complement strand
GCTGGCAAAATGGGTCGTGAGGTCATTAAGGCCGTCGCCCAAGCCGATGATTTGATTCTATTTGGTGCGATCGACCGTAACCCCGAACTCCAAGGTCAAGATATTGGTGAAGTCTGCGGCATTGAGCCATTGGAGATTCCGATACTCAGTGACCTAGAATCTGTCTTGGTGGCAGCATCTCAAGAAAAGCAGCTTGGCGTAATGGTGGACTTTACCCACCCCAATGCCGTGTACGAAAATGTGCGGTCGGCGATCGCCTACGGAATCCGCCCTGTAGTGGGTACCACAGGACTCAGCGCCGCGCAGATCAGCACCTTAAGCGCCTTTGCAGATAAAGCCAGCACAGGCTGCTTGGTCATTCCCAACTTTTCAATTGGGATGGTGTTATTGCAGCAGGCGGCGATCGCAGCCTCCCAATATTTTGACCACGTCGAAATTATTGAGCTGCACCACAACCAAAAGGCCGATGCCCCTAGCGGTACAGCCATTCAAACCGCCCAAATGTTGGCAGAACTCGGCAAAACCTATAACCCTCCAATGGTCGAAGAAAAAGAGCATATTGCTGGCGCAAGGGGGAGCCTCGCCGAGGAAGGCATTCGCATCCACAGCATTCGGCTACCGGGACTGATTGCCCATCAAGAAGTGTTGTTTGGTGCGCCAGGGCAGCTCTATACTCTGCGCCATGACACCAGCGATCGCGCCTGCTACATGGCGGGGGTATTGCTCTCCATTCGTAAAGTAACTCAGCTTCAAACCCTGATCTATGGCCTTGAGAAAATTCTATGACAGCCCTTGAATTGAGCCTGCAAGGTGCCAATATTTACCTAATCGGCATGATGGGCGTTGGCAAAAGTACCGTCGGTCATCTACTCGCCCAGCAGATCCGCTATCACTTTTTTGATACTGATGCTGTCATCGCCCAAGCCACCGGATCTTCTATCTCTGAGATTTTTGCAGACTCTGGCGAAGCTGGCTTTCGGCAAATTGAAACACAAACCTTAGGTCAACTTTCTGCCCATACGCGCCTTGTGGTAGCAACGGGGGGCGGTATTGTCACCCAGCAAATGAACTGGAGCTACCTCCATCACGGCATTGTCGTTTGGCTCGATGCATCCCCTCAAACGCTATGGCAACGGCTTAAAGAAGATCAGTCTCGTCCACTTTTACAAGACCCCAATCCTCAGCAAAAGCTTGAGGATCTATTGAAACAGCGTCAGCATTTATATGCCCAAGCCGATCTGCGGGTATTGATAGAGCCTCAAGATTCTATCGAAAAAGTCGCTTATCAAATTTTGACACAAATTCCAAAGGTACTGAAGTCTCATGGACTCGCGCAGTCCTCAAATTTAAACTAACAGACCGATTTTAGTTTTTTAGGCGTCCCGCATTTAAAGCGTTTCAGCATTATTCTTCTTTCTGAAGCCCAATCTGGTCAGCCTCATTCACAACGCGAAACTTTTCCCCCTCCAGGTTGAATACATAGCCAGGATTAACATACCAACCACTTTGAGACGGGAAATAAAGTGGCGAGATGCCGCATGTTTCTGCAACTTCTGCTAACACGCCATTGGGACCATACTCTAGGCAACCCACCCAACGTTCAAATGCCATGCAGTCTTGCTGCGGCTGAAGCGGGTCATACTCAAGTTGAATCAGTTCTTCATATATTCTGATTTCTAGCTCTTCTTGAAATGCCTCAATAACGTCAGATTGAAGGGGTGGAATCAGTTTTAAGATAAATGGCTCAACTTTTCGCTCTAGCAAAACATACGCAAAATATTCAGCAGCATACGCACAAGCTAACGCTAAACCATCTTCAGGTTCATCATCAAAAACCTGTTCAGCCTGGAACAGTTTGCGCCAGATATCCACATTCCCCCCTATCAGCCATCGGTCACGCTTGCACTAACTATCAGACTCTAGCTGAGTTTTTGATAAAGAACAAAGACCTGACTGGGTTCTGCCGTTTTCCTTAAATCGGCAAAGCCTTTACGGTTGATTACGCTAAGATGATTCATCTCAATATGCCCTGCGCTGTCGTTAGTAGAACCTCGCTCACAGATTTTTATTTGTATGCTTTGACAAACGGGTTGTGTCCGTGTAAACCCGTAGATTTTGGCAATAACCTGACGACAAAGTTCAGTATTCACGCCGTATTTTTTTTTCGGTTTCCATACAATGATAAATACACAGACTCAAACAGATAAAACAGGGGGAATTATGTTGAACTGTTTATTAGCCGAAGCTTTAGCGGTCGCCGCCGACAACCTCAGCATGACGGCAAGTGTTCTTGAATGTACAAGAGATGCTGCTGTAGACCTTAGCCCAGAAGCTCAGCAACGGCTCAATATGGTTCACATGGGTTTAGCGATGGCAATGCAGGCGATGAATCATGATGAACTTTGTCAAATTATGGAGCAGTCCGATAGCTATATTCCTGCTTGGTTATCGTTGGTCTAAAGCAGATTTTGTTTAGATCTTTAGCTAGCTTCTACCTTGGTTTCCTCAATCATTGTGACTAATTTATAAAATCCATCTTCAAAGAGCTGAGTCGTGCGGACTCGATGTTGAGCATTGGCATCCGTCAAGGCGATTAGCTCGTTGTAGTAGGTTTTGCAGTTCTGTAAGGTTCTACTGCCACGATACACAATCAGATCGTCCGTAACCGCCCACGCCTGTCCTGAAAATTCAGTCGCTTTCTCGCCACCGAGGGTATAGACTTCGTCCGTTAATGGAAAAACCAGCTTTCCCTCAGAAAAACAACCAAAGTATTGAGCCGTTACTTCTTGGGGTGTATTGATTCGTACCGTATTGGTCTGCACATAACGTGCCTCCTCGATCTCAATCTTGACACGAACAAGATGTTCGTCCACTAGCGTTCCGTCCTTCAGTACGCGCTTTGCGGTTCCTTCCCAAGTTCCACAATTGTGCAAAAAGGCAGTCGGCACATGAAAGGCATTGTAGCTTAAGGTCGAAAGCCCTGATTCCTTAGTCTCAGGCACCACAGAAGAGGGCAGACTGGACTTTACTTCGGCCATTACATCAATCTCCTAGACAAGATATTTCGATTAGGCAGCCTGCTTTTGGCTGCGGCCTATCTTACGGCTAATTTCGCGGCTGGTACGCTGATATTCATGGACAATCGGCATCCGTTCTGACTGAAAGGCTGCAAGCATCTCATCAATATTAGTATTTGAAGCCAGAAGCCTCGATAAGGTCAAAGCATCCTCAAATCCTGAAGTCATCCCTCTTGCCCGTGAAGGACTCTTGGCGTGGGCAGCATCACCCATTAACAGAACGCGTCCGTTATAAAGCTGGGGTAATGGATCAATATCATAGGAATAGCGGCTGACAATAGCCTCTGGCAAGGTTGCTTCAATAATGGCTCGGGCATCGTCAGGCAGCTTTGCTAATTCTTTAGAAGGAATCGCGTCATCTTGAGGTAAGAGTGCGCCTTTCTCGATGCCAAGCTGCTGCTTCTCGATAAAAAATCCCCAGTGTGTGCGCCCATTGCCAATATCGAAGAAGTTGGCATAAATCCCGCGACCACGGGCGTAGACCAGAAACGTTCCGTCTGGGCAAAAGGTGTTGTCGTCTACGATTCCGCGCCAGACTAAATCACCTAGGTAGCATAGGTTCACCCCTGGCACTACAAATTGTCGAACCTTTGAGACAATCCCATCTGTCCCAATCAGCAGATCGCCTTCCCACTGCTGACCATCCTTAAAATGGGCAATAACCCCACCAGAATGCTGAGTAACAGACTCAAGTTCAGCACCAAAGTGAAAGCAGTTTGAGGGCACTGTCTCTAGAATCGCTTCTAAAATGGGTTTACGATGCACCAACATTCCAGGGAGTTCATCTTCGGAATACTGGACTGCTTCGGAGCTAAATACATCACCGCGTAGATTACGGAATTCAAACAGCTTGACCACAGAACCTGCATTGATAATGGTTTTACAGATCTGGGCATTGCCTTGATTGAGGGCTTCCATACCCGCCTGCACCAACAAAATGCCGCAGCCATCGGTGCGGGGGTAAGGCGATTTCTCAAATAGGGTAATTTGGAACCCTTTCTGAGACAGGAGACTTGCCAGATAAGCACCTGTCGTCCCAGCACCAATAATACCGATACGGCAGTTTGAAGAAACCATCTGCTCGACCTCCTGTTTAAGGCTCGCATGAATTTGACGCGAGAGAATTGGATATTAGAGAAAATTAAGTCTACGAATCTTTGTCTATCAATGCTATCGCTTCTGCATCCAGGGCTACCGTAATTCTTTTGACTGCTTTGGCTTTCGTTTCGTTTATATTTAGACGATCACCGTTCTCCCATCCTTAATCCATTACTCGGCTTAAATACTCCAAAGCACAGGGATATGAGGGTTTGCCTTCGCCATATGCTACCCAAGCAACCGTGGTGGCGCAATGCTTTCCAATGCTTTGCACAGTGCCAACTTGACCAATAAAAGCAAAATGGCACTCGACGCGATCTCCCACTCGAAACAATTCGACTGCTTCGGCTGCTTCTCTAGCACTCGTATATTCGCTGATAGGAGTCCACTTCTCTAGCGCGTCCGGCGCAAACATCAGCACTACGGCAATACCTTCGACCTGCACCGAGACGTTGCCTGAAACAAGGCTGACAACATGCCCCTTCTGTCCGTTGAGATGCTGTAAGGGTGAGCCAGCTTTGACGATCTGGATGCGATCGCCCACATTAAAAAGGCCAGTATCCTGATTGTCTAAGATTATAGGCTGATCGGTTATGTCTGATAGGGTGGGGGTTGGCTGCTCAAAAAGGTTGAGCTGGCTAATGTTCGGCAAAAAATTCGCCTCCTTGGGTGCAATATTCTTCCATTGGCGCTTACAAAAATAATCGCCAATCTTACATAAAAAAGTGCAGAGACAAATAGCTGTCTCTGCACTTCTCATTCCTATGGTCTCAGCTTTTGCGAGTATTTGGAAAGATGGATTTAGAGCGATCGCTCAATCACATTGTCAATTAGCCCATACTCCTTGGCCTCTTGAGCAGACATAAAGTAATCGCGATCGGTATCTCGCTCAATCTTTTCAACAGGCTGACCTGAGCGCTCAGCCAAGATATGGTTGAGAGAATCTCGGATCCGCAGAATTTCTCTCGCCTCAATATCAATATCTGACGCCTGCCGACGACCTGTCCCGCCTAAGGGCTGGTGAATCATAATGCGGGCATTGGGCAATGCCAGTCGCTTACCCTTGCTGCCAGACGCCAGCAAAAATGCACCCATTGACGCCGCTAAGCCCACGCAAATGGTGACAACTTCAGACTTAATATGCTGCATAGTGTCATAAATTGCCATTCCCGCCGTGACCGAACCGCCAGGAGAGTTGATATAGATGTAGATAGGCTTTGTTGGGTCATCAGAATCGAGATAAAGCATCGCGGCAATAATAGAATTTGCCAGCGAATCTGTTACCTCTTGACCCAGAAAAATAATGCGCTCTTGATTGAGGCGCGTATAGATATCGATCCAGCGCTCATAGGTGCTGCCAGGGAGGCGATAGGGAACGCTGGGTACACCAATTGGCATGGCTGGAACTCCTTTAGATTAGATATAAATCAATTGTGCTAATTAAATCAAGAGATGCCGCAAAAAGGCGGTTTGGCTGTTGTTTTGCCCTAGATCATGCCAGCGCCAGCCGCTAAGACAGGCGGTATAGTCGCGTCTTTGGAGCTATTGAGGACAATATCAATTAGTCCGTACTCTTTCGCCTCTTGGGGCGTCAGGTAAAACATGCGGTCCATATCCTTGGCAATTTTCTCAGCCGTTTGCCCCGTATTGCGAGCCAGAATATTGAGCATTGAGGTCTTGTTGACCATTACTTCCTTTGCCCGAATCTGAATATCTGTCGCTTGGCCTTGCGCACCCGAGCGCGCTTGGTTTAGCACGATCGTGGCATGGGGTAGACTTGCTCTAAAACCCTTTGCACCACTCGATAAAATCATGGCGGCTGTACCCATCGCCTGCCCTAGACAAATGGTGTGAACAGGGGGCTTAATGTACTGGAGCGTATCGCAAATGGCAAAGGCTTCAGTTTCAAAACCCACGGCATCCCCGTCATACCAAGAGGTTCCGGTGGAGTTGATGTAAAACCGGATAGGTTTATCGGGGTCATCAAACTGAAGGTAAAGCAGCTGAGCAATAATTAGCTCCGTGACATCCATGCCCACTCTGCGCTTCACGTCGTCAGAAGAAAACAGCGGTAGCCCAAGGTAAACAATTCGCTCTTTGAGCAAAAGAGAGGGAAGGTCGGGCGGTGGGGTTCTTCCAGAAAATGAGTCCCCGCCATAGGGGGCTTGAACAGCCTGAATTGGTGATTCCATGACGTGCGACTGCCTGAGATTGGTATTGCTGCTGACACTACTCTAGCAATTTTCTGGGTCGGATACTCTGGCACAATGGATATTAGAGTGGCTTTAGGTCGGGTTTCAGCCCTTGACGATAAATCGTAAGCAGTCGTTTAGGATTGTGAATTAAATAACTTAGAGAATTGGTCAAAGACTTTACACCTTGCACGCCCTCACCCCAACCCTCTCCCTAGGGAGAGGGGGCAAGAGTCTTATCTCCTTGGGGGGAAGGGTTAGGGGATGAGAGCAAAATTTTAATCAATCGCGTTGAGATCCGTCATGGCATATTTTTGGTTTAAGGCGTTTCATATTATTGGCGTTGTCGTTTGGTTTGCGGGTCTGTTTTACCTCGTTCGGCTGTTTATCTACCACGTAGAAGCAAACGATGAGCCAGAACCCGCACGGTCTATTCTCAAAAAGCAGTATGGACTGATGGAGAAGCGGCTGCTCAATATTATTACCACCCCTGGGATGCTGGTGACGGTGGTTTGTGCCGTGGGGCTACTGGTGGTTCAGCCGGATTGGCTCCACCAGAGTTGGCTCCATGCGAAGCTGGCCTTTGTGCTGCTGCTATTGGGTTATCACTACTACTGTACGCGACTGGTGAAGCAGCTAGAGGCAGGCACCTGCCGCTGGAGCGGTCAGCAGCTACGGGCGCTGAATGAAGCGCCTACAGTGATGCTGGTGGTGATTGTGCTGCTGGTGGTCTTTAAGGGCAGCTTTCCTACAGACATTACGGTATGGGTTATTTTTGGCATGGTCGTGGCAATGGTCGCAACCATTCAGCTCTATGCCCGTAAGCGCAGGCTAGATCGAGAAAAGCTGCTGGCAGAAAGCGTGACGGAACCTTCGGCATAGCTCCTATGTTTCAAGCTACTCGAAGACGGTTGGCGCTGTGGTATACCGCCGTGACAGCGGCGCTGCTCATCCTATTTGCTAGTGGATTTTACTGGTACGTGCGCGAAACGCTGATTGAGCGGGTAGACGACACGCTTCATCATGTCGTTGAAGTAGTGGGGCGATCGCTTGTCTTAGAACAAACCCTCATTGCCGACCGTACACTGCACTATCAGGTCAACATAGACGCCAGCTTTCGCAGCAACGCTGAGGCTGTAGACGATGACCGGATTGAATTAGAGTGGTTTAGCCCTCACCGCGATCCGGTATGGTCTACGCTTTCAGAACCATTGGCCTTCCCTTTGCATGTGCTTCAGAATGGCGAAACGGTCAGAATTCGGCCTGATTATGTGCTGCGACAGCTTACCCAGCGTCTAGAGTATCGCGGCGATATTCTGGGCTATTTAAGGGTCAGCCATCCTTGGTTTGAGGTGGCAAAGCCCACCCGCGAACTATTTGTCGATTTAGCGGCAGGGCTGACAGTCATGATTGGGTTTGTGGCGGCGGTCGGCTGGTTTTTGTCTCGCCTTGCCATCCAGCCCCTGCAAGAGTCGTATCAATATCTGCGGCAATTTACGGCAGATGCCTCCCATGAGCTGCGCAACCCGCTCGCGCTGATTCAGACGACGGTACAGGTGGCTCTCAGCGACCCTGATATGACGCCTAAAGATCAGCGGCAGCAGCTAGAGGTCGTAGAGCGCCTCACCCAACGTTTAGGGCATCTAGTCAACGATTTATTGTTTCTCGCGCGGCAAGATAGCGGCATGGTGCTGCCGCAGCTTCAGCCGTGCCCATTAGATGCGCTGCTGATGGCGGTGGTAGAAGAGCAGTCCGCCACGGCAGCAGCCCAAAATATCCAGTTAACCCTAGACCTTGGCGAAGCTGAACTTGAGCCAGAAAATGGGATTGAACCCTTTACGCTCCTGGGAGACTACGACCAGTTGGCGCGACTTTTTTCTAACTTAGTGAGCAATGGTCTACAGCACACTCCCGCTGGTGGGTCGGTGGCACTTAAGCTAGAACAGACGCATCGACAGCTACAGGTTTTGATTAAAGATACAGGCACGGGTATCCCTGAACAGGCATTGCCCCATGTGTTTGAGCGATTTTATCGGGTAGATCCTGCCCGTCCGCGAACTAATGTGTCTGCGCCTGCGTCTAATTCAGGGACAGGGTTAGGGTTGGCGATCGCCAAGGCCATCTGCGAAACCCATCACGGTCAAATCCGCGTCGAAAGTAAGCTGACACAGGGCACCACGTTTAGGGTTATCTTGCCGCAACTTGAATTTAAGGCATAAATTAAATGGATAGAAAACCGAAGGGAGTTAGCGACTGTATGCGTGAGTCTATTATTTCGCTATTGATGGTGGGCGGCATCTTAAGTTTTAGCAGTTTGCCAGCCCCAGCCCAAATCAATTCACCCAATCCTTTCGGGAGTGGTGCTACTTCGGCAGGCTCTACGGATATTTACTTTATTAACCGCGCTAAAAATTTAGCGCGACAGGCTGCCATTACTGCCAATGGTGGCCTAGAACGCTATCGTCCCGACCCGGTGATGTTTGGCCCTGCTGTCCAAACCCAGTACACCCGCAACGGCGACGGCAGTATCACCTTTTCCTTTGGAGGGGGCGCTCCAGGTCTGACAACCCCCAGCCTTGAAACCGTCGCCACTGTCTCAACAGGTGGTTCGGTTAAACTAGACTACAATGGCCCCCTTCGCAATATTGGCGCTGGCTCCTTACCCATTACCAATCAGGCGCTACCCATCCAAAGTCCTGCTGCTTCTCCCAGTTTTTCTCCAGCCCTGCCTAAATTACCGGCTTCAAATTCAGCCGCCATTACGCCCACGATGATGCCGGTTGTAGGAAATGGCTCCGCACCCCGCGATCGCCCTCTGATTGGCTGGGTGGATGAAGATGCGTTCTTCTCAAAAGCGCGGAATTTAGCCCGACAGGCTGCCATTAAAGCCAATGGCGGACTCTCTCTCTATCGACCAGAACCCTCTATGTTTGGCCCTTCCGCCCAGACCCCAGCCGTCAAAAATACCAATGGCAGCATTACGTTCTCCTTTAAGGGTGGCGCACCGAGTACGCCTACGTTGACCACAGAATCAGTGGTAACGGTGAACCCAACGGGCAACGTCAACCTTGAGTACAACGGCCCCGTTCGGTAAAGGTTCTCGCTCAACGCAACGCTTTAAAGCTGCCCAATCACTAAATCGGTATGGAGAAGTGGCTCTCCTCCCGTTAGGCTCAGGCTATCGTGCAGGTTTGCCACAGCCTGACGCTTTACCCAGGCGATGAGCTGCGAAATCTCAACCGGATTAGGATGAGCCTCAAAGTCTCGCTGACCCGGTGTCACCTCGATTTTGCAGGTTGCCTGAGTGTGCCAGGTATGGGCGCTATCGCAAAAGCGGCAGCGCAGATCGCATCCGCCAAACCGCACAAAAAGCTGGCGAGTGCCAACGTTTAGCCCTTCTCCCTGAATTGCAGAGAAAATCTCAACCAGTGCAGCCGTTGGGTTAGAAGCATCTTGCGTAGAGTCTTGATGCAGTGCGATCGCCGCTACTTCTTCCCCCGTCATCATTTCCATTGCTCCCTTGACCCATAGGGCAACGGATCTTCAAGGCCAAGCTCAGCAAAAGCCGCTAACCGCAGTTGGCAAGAATCGCACACCCCACAGGCAACGGGTGGAGTAACGCCGCCGCCATCGCTGTAGCAAGACCAGGTTTTAGCCCAAGGCACCCCCAATTCATTACCCCTCTGAATAATGTCCGTTTTGTGTAGATTTAGCAGCGGAGCCACAATTTCGATGGGGACACCTTCTCGGCCTTGGCGAGTCCCGAGTCGAAACGCTTCCTGAACAGCCGCAATAAAGTCAGGACGGCAGTCTGGGTAGCCAGAGTAGTCAAGCTGATTCACGCCAATGTAGATATATCCTGCGCCAATGGCCTCGGCGTAGGATAGGGCAAAGCTTAAAAAAATGGTGTTACGCGCCGGAACGTAGGTGATGGGGATATCTGCTGACATGGCAGAGAGAGATCGCCCCGCAGGCAAGTCCAGTCGCATATCCGTCAGCGCAGAGCCACCCCACTGACCCAAATTAAACGTCACCACCTGATGCTCTTTCACCGCCGCCGTTTGGGCGATCGCT
>JBGSVR010000499.1:0-4567 GCA_041752855.1 Thermosynechococcaceae cyanobacterium | reverse complement strand
AAAGTATCTACAGCAGCGCGGTAGCCCCATTGGTCAGGGGTTGGCTGTTCAATGGCTCATTCAGCTTGCGACTATTTTGAAGGCCGTTCATACCCAGCAGTTTTTGCATCGAGATATTAAGCCGTCTAACATCATGCTGAAGTCCGTCGGACACTTGGTCTTGATTGACTTTGGCACCGTTCGCACCATTACAAAAGTTTCTTCAGTGGGGGAACCTTCGACCCAGGCGACTCGCATTATGTCTGCCCTTTATACTCCAATGGAACAGATGAAGGGCAAGCCTGTGCCCCAGTCTGATTTCTTTGCCTTAGGCAGAACCTTCGTATATTTACTGACGGGTCAAGACCTGAGTGATTTATACGATCCTGAAGCGGATGTGGTGGAATGGCGCAGCTACGTTCCTAATCTTTCCGAGAAATTGGCAAATTTCATCGATCAGCTTATGGCTCCCCTTGTCTCTCAGCGTCCAGCCAATGCAGAAGTTGTTTTGCAGAAGTTGTTTGAGATTCAGCGGGAGTTTGTTGCCGCACCAGAAGTTTTGACCTCAACTCAGCTCCGAGAAGCACCTACGCAGCTAGCCCCCCACCGTCAGAGTCTAGCCCCCGACTTAATCGGACATGCAGCCAAACCTGTGCCACTCTCCCAGGTGAGTTCAGCGATGATTGAGCGCTGTAAACAAGAGCTAGCCGAGTTTATTGGCCCCATTGCTGCCATTGTGTGTCAACGGACGTTAGCTCAAAAACCTCAGCTTTCAGAGAGCGAATTTGTTGAGGCGATCGCCCAGCAAATTCCCAAACCCGAAGACGCCAATGCCTTTCGCCAACGATTGCGTTAAGAACAAGGTAGTAAACGCTACTGGAAGCATTTTCAGGATATTAGGCTCTCAATGTAGAACCTGAGCAGTAATCTTCTAGGGTTGATTTTATGGGAAATGCGGACGCTTGGTGCGTAGCTATCGCCCTCTTTCAATCCGAGCAAACTTCATGCGCTGTCCCTTCGGTCAATGTCAGAAGCCATAATTTAACGTTATTCTGAAGAAAGTGTTTGCTAGCTTACACATTAGCTGCTGTAACCTTCACCTTTATTGTTTCGGCTCAACCCAACCCGCATGAATATCCTCACTAACCTACTCGCTCAGCCTGCGCAACCCACCATTTCAAAGCAGCGTAAAGGAATTGAGATTAAATCTAAGCGTGAGATTGATATCATGCGCCAGTCTGCCAAAATTGTGGCGACGGTTCTCAAAGAAATTTCTGGCATGGTCGAACCCGGCATGACCACCGCCGACTTAGATGCCTATGCCGAAAAGCGAATTCGTGAAATGGGCGCAACGCCCAGCTTTAAGGGCTATCACGGTTTTCCAGCATCCCTTTGCACCAGCATTAATAACGAAGTGGTTCACGGCATCCCTAACCGCAAAAAGGTGATTCGTGAAGGGGATGTGCTGAAGGTAGACACTGGAGCATTTTTTCAAGGTTTCCACGGCGACTCCTGTATTACGATCGCCGTTGGTCCTGTCACTGACCATGCCGCCAAGCTCATCCGTGTGGCAGAAGAAGCCCTTTACAAAGGTATTGAGCAGGTTAAAGAAGGCAACTGCCTGATGGATCTAGCAGGTGCAGTGCAGGATCACGTTGAGGCCAACGGCTTTAAGGTCGTTGAAGAATTTACAGGCCACGGTGTAGGCCGCAACCTCCACGAAGAACCCTCTGTGTTTAACACTCGCACCCACGACCTCAAAAACGTGCGTCTGCGCGAAGGTATGACCCTTGCGATCGAACCTATTGTGAACGCAGGGTCACGGCATACTAAGATTTTGCGCGATCGCTGGACGGCGGTAACGGTTGATAATTCTCTTTCTGCTCAGTTTGAGCACACGGTACTCGTCACCAAAACAGGCTACGAAATCTTGACCGATCGCAATAATCTCTAACGCAATCGTCCTAGAGATTAGAACTCGAAAAAATTAATAAACCTCCGGCGAATACCGGAGGTTTATTGTTGTAATCCAAATCCATGAAATGATGACCGTATAACTCAGTTCATTTCAGCCGATCTATCCAGATACTTTGTTGCATTATGAGCAAAATCTCTCGCTACATCGCACTCTGCATCCCCCTCATTTTTACAATAGGCTGCACTAGCAATAGCACCACAAACGGTTCGTCTGGGACATCCAGCAGCCCCAGCACCAGTGAAACCGCAGTCCAGAGAGCCATTCCCATTGGCATTGGGGTTGCTCAAACCAGTAACGTGGCGCTCCTCGGTCAAGAAGAAGTGGCAGGCGCTAAACTTGCAGAAAAATACTTTAATGAAAAAGGCGGCATTAACGGCACCCCTATCAAGCTCATCTTTCAGGATACGGGCGGAGATGAAGCCGGAGCTATCAATGCGTTTCAAGCGCTCATCAGTAAAGATAAAGTCGTAGGGATTGTTGGTCCTACCCTTTCTCAGCAGGCATTTAGCGCCAACCCCATCGCCGATCGCGCCAAGGTACCCGTAATTGGCCCTTCCAATACCGCCAAAGGCATTCCGCAAATTGGGGAATTTGTGGCTCGTGTTTCTGCACCCGTCTCAATTGTGGCTCCTAATGCGGTCAAGGCCGCCCTTAAGATTAATCCTAAGATCAGAAAGGTCGCGGTGTTTTTTGCCCAAAACGATGCTTTTAGTAAGTCCGAAACCGAAATTTTTCAGCAGACCGTCAAGGATCAAAAGCTAGATTTGGTCACGGTACAAAAATTCCAGACCACGGATACCGATTTCCAAACTCAGGCCACCGCAGCCATCAATCTTAAGCCAGATTTAGCCATCGTTTCAGGGCTAGCAGCCGATGGCGGCAACCTTGTGCGCCAACTTCGTGAGTTGGGCTATAAGGGCACCATTATTGGCGGCAATGGACTCAATACCTCCAATGTGTTGCCCGTCTGTAAGGCACTCTGCGATGGCGTGTTGATTGCCCAAGCCTACAATCCAGAGTATCCAAGCGCGCTCAACCAATCCTTTCGCAAGGCTTACCAAGCCCAGTCTAAAAAAGAGCCGCCCCAGTTTAGCGCCCAAACCTTCGCGGGGGTTCAGGTCTTTGTAGAGGCGTTGAAAGTGCTTGATCGGCAAAGTAAAGTTAGCAAAAAGCCTTTGGCAGAGCTGCGCGTGGCACTCAATCAACAGCTCCTTAAAGGCAAATACGACACACCTCTAGGTGAGATTTCCTTTACTCCTGAAGGTGAAGTTGTCCAGAAAGACTTTTACGTGGCGCAGATCAAAATGGACGCGGATGGCGTCAACGGTAAGTTTACGTTTTTGAAGTAAGTAGACCAACGTTTTGGAGGGGATTGGGTTTCGGCTACGTGTCCGACTGAGCGATAGCCGAAAACCGCCATAGATACTTTGCACATCACGTAAATGACGACTACGCTGTTTCTCCAAAATATTCTGAATGGACTCTCTGTGGGGAGTGTCTACGCCATTTTTGCCTTGGGCTATACCCTCGTGTTTTCGATTCTGGGGATCATTAACTTTGCCCACGGCGCAGTTTTTACCTTAGGCGCATATTTCACCTATATCTTGATGGGCGGCGCATTTGGGTTTAACGGGCTGTTGGCAAACCTAAAACTGCCCATGGCGCTACCATTTGCCCTAGCGGTTTTGATCAGCGGCACCCTCTCTGGATTGGTCTGCATCGCGATTGAGCGCTTGGCCTTTCGGCCTCTCCGACAGCGAGGAGCAGACCCTCTGCTGACGGTGGTTTCAAGCTTGGGGGTTGCGTTTATTATCGTCAATTTAATTCAATATTTGGTGGGAGCTGAAACCTATACTTTTCCAGCAAATACCTACGGTAGCCTACCCGCAGCGGTCAATTTTGGCACTGCCGAGAACCCGATCCCCATTCGCACGGTGCAGATTATTATCTTTGGCGTATCTGCGGTCATTCTGACGGGTCTAACCTATTGGGTCAACGCGACAAAGTACGGCAAAGCGATGCAGGCGGTGGCGGAAGACCCCATAACAGCAAGCTTACTGGGCATTAATACAGATCGCTTTATTGTCTTTACGTTTTTTGTCAGTGGGTTTCTGGGTGCCTTAGCGGGGACTTTAGTCGGCTCTAGCGTGAGTATTGCGGGGCCTTACTTTGGCATTGGGTTTGGCCTTAAGGGGTTAGCGGTAATTGTGCTAGGTGGCTTGGGCAGCATCCCTGGCGCGGTGGTTGGCGGATTGGCGATTGGCATTATTGAAGCCTTTGTGCCCAGTGAATTTTCTGCCTACAAAGATGCGATCGCCTTTGCTATTTTGTTTGCCATGCTGCTGCTTAGACCACAGGGGTTATTGGGGCGATCGCAGGTTCAAAAGGTGTAACCGTACAGCGCCTCTGAAATAGGGCAGTATAATTGCCCTACAGGACGTTTAGGGTTTTGGAAGTATAGGATGCCCCTTGTAAAAACCAATCTTTACAGTACAGATTACGCCTGTTGGGTGGAACAGACGGTAAAACTGCTGCGGCAAGGAAGGCTTAATGAAGTTGATTTAGATCCGCTCATTGAAGAGGTTGAGGATTTGGGAAAGAGTCAGAGGC
>JBGSVR010000498.1:0-2471 GCA_041752855.1 Thermosynechococcaceae cyanobacterium | reverse complement strand
TCGGATTCTCTCAAAAACATGGCGTGGGTCAACAAGCTAAATGGCGGATTGATGCCATATCTTGAATGCTTGACGTGGTTTCTACAGAATAAACTATTCATCCCTTACTTTTGTAATCTCAGGGCAGACGCGATCCCCATTGAATCAACCCTTAAGATGTCTGACTTACTGCCTCGTGCTGGATATACGCTCCCTGTCTTTGCCTGTGGCGCTGCGATCTCCGCTCTCCATTGGCTTTACAACAGCATTGCCTTAGAAACCATCACCCTCGATTTAATTCACCCTGCCGAATCTGCCGAGATTGACATCGAGAGTGTGTGTGGGCTTAAGCCAGGAGTTGCCCTAGCTATTACCCGCAGCGATCCTGGCGATAACTTAGACTTAACTCGCCATACGCCAATTTGGGCACTGGTCGAATGGGCACCATCTACCCAAACCGATTCTGTCGTGATTTTGGGGGGTGAAGGCATTGGTCGCCAACAGCAGGGGGCTGGCGATTCTGCTATCTATGCCTATGCTAAAGAACTCATTGAGGCAAACTTGAGCCAGCAGTTACGAGAAGGCGATCGCATTCAAATCACGCTCCTTCTCCCTGAGGGTCGTGCCTTAGCCAAACGTACCTCTAACGAAGCCTTTGGCGTTGTGGAAGGGCTTTCGCTATTAGGCACATCGGGCATTTCCCAACCCCTGAGCGCACCCCAGCAGCTAGAGATTTTTCGAGCGGAATTAAAGGAAAAGGCAGCTCAAAGCGATCGCCTTGTATTTTGCATTGGCGAAAATGGTCTGGATCTATCGCGAAAACTGGGCATCCCAGATGAATGTTTAGTCAAAACTGCGAATTGGCTTGGCCCCCTGCTAGCAGAAGCAGGGATGCAAAAAATAAAGTCTATTTTGCTGCTGGGCTATCACGGCAAGCTGATGAAGCTAGCTGGCGGTATTTTTCATACCCACCACCACGTTGCAGACGGTCGCCAAGAAATTTTAACGGCTCATGGCGTTATAGCAGGTCTCTCTACGCCAGAGCTTCAGCAGTTGCTTCAGAGTGCGTCTGCCGAGGATGGGCTTGCCTATTTACGGCAACTTGAGCAGCAAACGGGGCAGCCGCCTTGGGTGGCTCTGGTGTATCAGTCGATTGTTGCGGCAGTTGAGGGGCGATCGCAGCACTATATCTATACCCACAGTGAGCAGCAGGTACAGGTCGGGTGTGCTTTGTTTGACCGCGATCGGCAGATTTTTGCCGTTAGCGAGACAGGTCAAAAGCTCTTGAACCAATTCCAGGGCTGAGTTAAGACAGTCAGCGTCAGCCAATATTATTCAGTGCTAGGCTTACGAATAGCCGTTATGGGGAATGGATTTTAACCGTGAGTTTCACTGAGACTCTTCACAAACTCAGCATCTATTACGTTATGCATAATGTCCAAAGTAACGATTAAGTCTGCAAACACAGGGGCAAAACTGGAATTTTCAGATGTTAAAAATCAGTATTTTACAGTTTCGTTTTCAAGTGCATCTCTGAGTGCATCTCATCGAGTTTGGATTTATTGCAGAGATTATGAATGGTTAGTCTACTTCTTTCTGGAGATGGCGCAAAATTGGACAGGCTGGACAGGGACAAAAACTTGGGAGTCTATTGAAGGCGACTTTAGCCTTGCCTGTACTTCAGACTCATTAGGGCACGTTACGCTTGACGTTGAATTGGTAGGGCGCGATGCTCCTGAATTATGGTCTGTAAAGTTTAAGGTAGAGGTCGAAGCTGGGCAGCTTGAAACCATAGCTAATCAAATGAGGAGGTTGTTTGAAAGGTTTATAGAACTTTAGACGTTTAACAGTATGGTCTGGTCTGCGCTTCATGCGACTATTCATCAAACCCTTCGCCAGAGATCGCTCTTAGTCAAGGGGCAATCGATCACCCTAGCCTTCTCGGCAGGACAAGACTCAATGTGCCTGCTGCAAATTCTGCGAGATTTACAGCCGAAGTGGGGCTGGAGATTGGCGATCGCCCACTGTAATCACCGCTGGCCTCTAGATTCTGGTGCCAATGCCGCCCACGTCGCGCAACTAGCTCAAACTTGGAATCTAGAACACTATAGCTTCACCGCACCTCGTGTTCTTAAAGGCGAAGCGGAAGGTCGATACTGGCGCTATGAAGTCTTAAAAGAACTGGCAGAGAAACAAGGATTTAGCGCTATTTTGACAGCTCATACCGCAAGCGATCGCGCTGAAACATTGCTGTACAATCTCATGCGCGGTAGCGGGATGGATGGGCTTCAGGCGCTGGCGTGGCAGCGTCCTCTCGCAGATCAGGTGCAGTTGATTCGCCCGTTGTTGGGCATTACGCGCCAGCAAACGGGGGCGTTCTGTACCCAGCATCAGCTCCCCATCTGGGAAGACACTATGAACGCAGATCTGACCTATCGCCGCAATCAAATTCGGTTAGAGTTGCTGCCCCAACTGCGCCAAGCTTTCAACCC
>JBGSVR010000497.1:0-1659 GCA_041752855.1 Thermosynechococcaceae cyanobacterium | reverse complement strand
CACCAACGAAAAGCAGACTTTTGGGAAGAGATCAGCAATAATACGTACTCAGTGTGAGTGTGTAGGAAACTATTAGCTGTGCCAAGCCGCCGTGAGCCTAGCGTTGAGCCTGTTTTTTCGTTCAATCTTCAGTCTGTTTCTCTATCCCAAAATTTACCCGTCGGCGTTTTTGATAGCGGTGTCGGCGGCTTAACCGTCTTAAAGGCGCTTCAGGAAAAGTTACCCCACGAGTCATTTCTATATTTTGGCGATACCGCTCATGTGCCCTATGGCGATCGCCCCCCCCACGAAATTCAGAGCTTAGGCCGTCAGATTTTAGACTGGATGGTTCAGCAGCCCGTCAAAATGGCAATCATGGCCTGTAACACCAGTTCTGCCCTGGCCTTAGATGCCGTGCGCAACGAATTTAGCATCCCCATTTTGGGCGTTATTTTGCCAGGTGCAAAAGCTGCCGTAAAGCAAGGCAAACGCATTGGCATTATTGCCACCCCCGCAACGGTCGCCAGTGACTGCTATCGCAAAGCCATTTTAGAGATTAACCCAGAGATAGAGGTTTTTCAGGTGGCCTGTCCTGAGTTTGTGCCTCTCATTGAAGCCAATCACATTGCCCATCCTCAAACACGAAATATTGTCTGGAATCGGCTTAAGCCCTTAGTTGAAGCAGGCATAGATACCCTTGTTTATGGCTGTACCCACTATCCTCACTTGGCTCCCGTCATTCAGACGCTATTGCCCGCTCACGTCACGCTGGTAGACCCTGCAATATACATGGCGAAGGCGGCAGCTCAAGAGCTAGAGCTGCTTAATCTTAAAAGCAGTCAGCTTAACCCTTGCACTCAATTTTTTGTAAGTGGGAGTCCTGAACAGTTTGCCAAATCTTCTCGGGGCTGCCTTGGGTTCATGCCTGAAGTTGAAGCGGTCTGTTTACCAGGGATTCTCGTTAAGGCTGTACCGCAGGATCTCAGCGCGGCTGTTTTGCAGCGCTAGGGATTAGTGGTGGGCGGGGTAACTCGATGGTTTAGAGTGAGATTAAGCAGCGACAAGTTCTGCTGGGGCGCTTGATGCACACTACGAATGCTAACGAGAGAATTGCCTGACATCATGATTAGTCTTTTGAACGGATTCAGCCGCCGAGCCGCTCGGTTCAGCACTTACGCCTGTCTGGTTATTGGACTGTGCTTTATGCCGTGTTTGCCGGCCCAAGCGTTGAGCTTAGTTGCGGTACTACCGCCTGGAAATGCCGTAACCGACCCGCGAGCGCTGCTGCGCCTTGCATTACCTTTTGACAACGACTCTATTCGTCAAGTGCAGAGCAGCCTTGAAGACATTGCCCCTCAGGTACGGGCAAGGCGATGGTCTGCCATCAATAGCGATGTAACCAAAGCGGCGACGATTTTGGGTCGTCATAAAGATGAAATTGTTGCCAGCGTACCGGAGTCACGGCGACAGCAGGCAACCGAATTAACCGAAAAAATTGTGGCAGGGTTAGCAGAGCTAAAGACCACCGCCGAAGCTAAAGATGGCGAGCAGCTTGTGGCTCAAAAAAATGCGCTACTCGATAGCATTGGGGTTCTAGAAGCCTCTATGGTAGAAAAATTTCCCTACGAAGTGCCCGCTGCCTATGCCAACTACCCGCAGCTCAAGGGCAGAGCAACCATT
>JBGSVR010000496.1:0-5619 GCA_041752855.1 Thermosynechococcaceae cyanobacterium | reverse complement strand
GACAGTCGTTGGTGGAACACTTTGGAGTGAACCTCAGGGGGTTGCCTTGGATGGTAGCGCTTAATCTTTGTACAGTCGGCAGTCTGGATGCTATGACTATGACCACTTCTTAGCAGACACCATTTCCTGATCTATCTGCTTAGAACCATGTGTGGACGATTTACCTTAGCCAAAACACCTGAGCAGGTGGCTAAAGCCTTCAATTTAAATGAAGTGCCTAATTTCCCGCCACGCTACAACATTGCCCCATCTCAACCCGTGGGAGTGATCATGCAAGATAGGGATTCTGGCAAACGAGAATTCCGCCTCATGGTTTGGGGACTGATTCCAACTTGGGCTAAAGATCCTGAAAAATTAAATTTTATCAACGCTCGATCTGAGACGATTTCCGAAAAGCCTTCATTTCGTTCGGCGTATAAGTATCGCCGTTGCCTGATACCTGCGGATGGTTTCTATGAGTGGCAAAAGACTCGTGGTGCCAAACAGCCGTTTCACTTCACGATGGCGGAGAACAGCCTATTTGCGTTCGCTGGGCTTTGGGAATCCTGGAATGACATTGAGACGTTTACAATTCTGACAACCACGGCAAACACTCTGCTGGCAACTATTCATGAGCGAATGCCTGTCATCCTACAACCTGAAGATTATGCGCGATGGCTAGACCCCAATATTCAAGATGCGCGACAACTATCAGATTTGCTAAAGCCTTTTTCTGATGAGCCGATGCAAGCAATTACGGTCAGCACAAGAGTCAATTCTTCAAAGGTGGACGATATTCAATGTGTTGAGCCACTGCAAGAGTCATGATCAAGATCCGACGCTGGACCGAATGCCAACGCTGTCAGCTATTTAGCGGATACTTGGGCAATGAATATCCCGTCTATGGCATTTTTCCGCTTGGGCCAGCGGTAATCCCTTGCCCTGACTTTGCTGAAGTCACCGAAGACTGTGTGCCCGTTGGTGGCGCTTATTACAACGGGGAGCTGGTGCTACAGCCAGAACATTTTCTGACGACTGAGGAGCGCTGGGACATTCTAAACACGCATCCTTTGTTTACTGGGATTTGTCCGAAGTGCGGAGCGGCGATCGCTGGCGAGGATCTGGTTCATTACGACTGTCAAAGTTACGAATGGATAGACGATTCAGTAGTTTGAAAGTTTCGGACTGATGGGGGACGCAATAAAAGAACGCTCGCCGCAAGGCATGTTCAGGGGGCTGCTATTTAATTGATTGAGCGGGAGGCGTAGCGAAAGTTAGCAGCCCCCTGAACTGCGAAAAGGATAGCGTTCGCGGTTCGGCTAGGTCGGGAAGAAACGTTCTGGCGCTAAGGTCAATCACAGCCACTCAGTAGCGTTTCTCCCTCCCCTGCCTCAAGCCACCATCCTGCATTCACAGAACCCACGCCAAGCGCCGAGGACACCAGGGCAGCGATCGCCCCTGCGGTTGCCCTTCTTCTGCAAAGAGCGAGGCAACCGCTAAAACCTTTGTCTAGCAGCCGTTGCGTTCGCGTATGGTGCTTTGGGTGGAGGGTGGAATGGAGAGGGCGATCGCCCCGCCATTGCCAATATGATCGCACTCTGGGCACCAGCTCAGCCCCAGCAAGCATCCGCACAGCAGGGACAATGAGATCGCTTCTAAGCTGTAGCAAGTGTCTGCGATCGCGGAGGCTAGTGAGGGGGATGAGTCGTGAAGCGATGAGGATCGCTAATCTAACCAAAGGGTATTTGGATCAGCTTGCATCACAAAATGGAAATTGCCTCTTCCAACGCTTTGTTCTAAGGCATAGATAATTCTATCTGGATTATCGTAAGGGCCACTCATGTAAATTGGTTTCCCATCCTTACCGAATTCAACTTCAATAAGCTGCTCCGGTCGTTTACCCAGATGAACTTTGGAACGCTCGTAGTCTGGGTGTGGCTTTATGCCTAGCCGTTCAGCATAGTCTACAACTCCAAAGACAATACTTTGGGCTTGTAGGAGAGATATTTCTCTAAAGCTTTCGCCAAACCGTTGAGAGGATTGATGTGTGAGCATTTCATATTTTCTGGCATCCATTTTGCGTGGGCCAAAGGTATTTTTAACGCCCAAACACCAGTGATCGACCAAGTAGCTACAGACCAGGTAATTAGAGCGTTCAATACGGGTGACAAGAACTTGAGATAAACCCGAGGAGTGGTCTTTATCCCCACTCAGGGAACGATCCAATAAGTCTAGAGCAGCACTTTCATTGATAAGACAATGATGAAGTGGTGCAAGCTCGCCCCCTGATGCACGGGACAATTGAACGATTTTAGCCTGGGACTGGATAAACGCCGTAACTTCAGCAGGTCGCAGCTCTAGTTTTCTCGCGATTTGTTTTGGGGAAAGGTTTAGGGTACGCAGTCTTAAGATTTCTTGTTCTTGCTCTGGTGTCATCGGTTGACCTAGAAAAATTTTACCAAAGTGACAGGATTTCGTTCTATCGCATGAAACGAAGGGGTAGGATACTACAAAGCAACGAAGGTATCCAGAGATAGCTCTGTCCAAGCAGAGCGACCGAGCATTCCATCTCAGAATATAGGTAAGGAATTAGGGCATGCCTACAGAGAAACGACTCATTTGCACCCTCACAGGTGAACCCTATCAACCTGCCCGAGTCTATTACGATATCACCAACTCCAATGCGGTCATAAGAGTCTTTAAGAAACTAAGCTGTATGGCATTTGACCGAGAAGGTCAGCGCTGGGTTTGGCTATATGAGTTTGAAGCGCAGAAATTAAGGTTTGCCAACTCACATAATCAGATTCCCAAAGAAAAACGACCTGTTATCATTGGCTACTTTATCTTTCGAGGTGAGCACCAGATGATTCTGGACTTACGCTCTTTGGATCGGGTCTGTAAAGCCATTGAGTTTTTTGACAAGCGAATCAATCGTCGAATTGCAAAGGCAACACATCTAAGGATTGTAAATCGATTGTTTAGCGCCGATGAGCACCTAGGGGCACAGGGAGTCCATCCCTCCCTCAATGAGTTTTTTGATCGCGAAGATATTCCATGCCCATCCAAAGAGGTAATGGCTCGTGTAGAAAATATGGCTCGGTCTAATAACAACAAGGATGAAGCGCACAAAATGGCAGCTATCAATAGGTTCATAAATGAACTTGAGCATGAATCCCTGCCAGAGATAGAAGAGATACCGATTAATTTTTATGAGGAGGGAATTGAGTCATTAAGATTTAGCTTGAGCATACGCAATATAGAGGTATTGGAGCATTGGAAAGGCAATAAAAATTATAATCCAATAGCATTTATTCGAGACAAGTTATTGGAATCAGGTCTTGAAGGATTTTTCGAGAGTAAGTAACCTTTTCAAGGTAATATTTGACTCGCTTGATCATGCTTCTGAGGAGTTAACTGATTGAAGCCACCCCCGTCAGCACTCGCTCAGGCACCACCAGCGCCAGCCCCTGCAAAATCGACATCTGAGCCGACGCATTAACGCCCTCCCAAACCGCCGCCCACTGATGCGGCTTGAGCCAGTCATAAAACACCTCGTCAAGACTCGGCAGCAGCTCATCCATCGGTAAATCTGCCAACTCGTTGAGTACACCAGAAATGGCCTGATGGCTCTCTCTGTCATCTGAGACGTTTTCAGAATTGTTCATTTTGCTATTAGAACTATCTATAAGCGAAATGAACAGACCCCAGTATCGCGCAATCGTCCCTCTGGGTATGGATGTCAGCGCCGCGACCAGCTTTTGAGTCACCGTCTGCCCAGTAGCCTTGAGTTGCAGAATGGCGGACTCAAGGGCAATCCGCACGCGCTCAGTCTTGTGAGCCGCATCCGGTGTCAGGTCACGAGCTTTGACTTGCTGTACCGGAATATCCATCTCAATATTGGAGATCAGCACGACCCGCAGCACCTCATCAAGCCTTCGATGGGCACGAAGCCGCCCGATTGCCTGATGAATCTCTGCCAACACCGCCCGATTTACGAAAGCCTTAAAGCCTGCTTCGGCTCCGCTCAGCACGAGTTCATCCTCTATTGAGGGATATCCCCCAGTCACCACCGTAAATTCAGCAGCAAGGTCATTGAGATTCCGGCAGGGCGCACCAATAAGTATCAGCGTTTTGACCTCAAGGAAATCATTCACCCCTCTTGAGTCACGCCACCACGCACCATCAGCATTATATTTTTTGTAATCCATTACCCTGGTTGTCTGGTCTTGCTGCTGGTAATGTCCAACGATCGCCGCCGTCCTTTTCACCTGATCGCCCCCGCGACTCATGCCAGCGCGACCGATATCCGTCACCTGAATCAGCTCCAGATTCTCTGTCATAGGAATGACTTGACGCACCACCAGAATTTCATCAGGCGCACAGCCCAACTTCAGCGCCAAGTCTTCGCGCGAGAGGGTGCCATCGAGAAACACATTCCCCGCAGCAGCTTGAGCCAAAGCTCTATGGCGCGGCGCAGGCAAGGTCAGGGTTAGTCCAAAGCGATTCACCTGCACACAGCCAGATGCACCCTGTAAAATCCGCAGCAAGGGTGCCAGCCATTGTTTAATGACCTGTTCTCTGGCTTGAGACGCAATCTGTGAATCATGCTCAGTGAACTTCTTGCGGAGTTCTTTGGGTAGGTCAGCGAGATCCACTCCATAGTCTGAAGTAGAGTTGAGAAACCCCAAATGCGGCATGAGGATCTGTGCGATCACCCCAACATCCACACCGCTCACATCTGGCAAACGCCCCTTGAGTTCTGTGTAGTCCAGCCCATACCGACCAAGATTGACCGACCCATCCAGCAGCGGTAGCAGCGCCGTGAGCAAGGGCTGAACCATGCAGAACAGTTCAGGATAAGGCAGCAGTGCAGAAATGGTTTGCTGAAGGTCAGCGTATGTCACACCGATGGACTGCTTGACCTTAAAGTTCTGCCCTGGTTCATCCCAGATGAGAAGCGTTTCATCGAACGAAAAATCATCTGGGTTAGGTAGACTGTCAGGGTGTGCCCTAAGCAGTGGCGACCCCAACGTATTGCGGCGCTGGTTTAAGTAGCCATAGCCAGCGCCATCCGCATTGATGCAGGCTTCACGCAGGATACAGGTGCCGCAGATGAGAGAGGCCGTATCCGCACCAGATACGTTCTTATCTCGTAGGGTGTTGAGGACACCCATACGGCTACAGTTGGCGATCACAGCGGGGACATCGCCTTTTGTGGAGCGCTGAAGTCTTGAGCCGCTATTGCTAGAGATGCGAGTCAGGCCACCATGCCGCGCCTCAAGGTCACACCAGCCGTTGCCACGCCCCAATGTCTCAACCGTTGGATTGCGATGCTGGTCAGAAAGATAGATGACCTGCTGCACACCAAAGGTTTCAGGCGTAACGCAGCCGCTGTCATAGCTTTTGCCTGTCCCTGGTGCGGAGGTGTCGAGAATGTAGCGGTAGCCGGATGCCCTTGCCTGTTGCCAAGTTTGGAGGCGATCGCCTGATTTGTAATCTTGAACTAGAGTCTGAGTCCGGTAATGTCCATTGCGACGTTGTAAGCTGCGCTCTGAATCGTTCGCTCTTTGCTCAAAACGGACTCGAAGGCGATTTCGATGGGTGCCCAATCGAAGAAGGGAAATTCGTTGCCGTTTTCGT
>JBGSVR010000495.1:0-3700 GCA_041752855.1 Thermosynechococcaceae cyanobacterium | reverse complement strand
AAGTCTAAAATCGCAATAATCTGACGATTGAGCGCTTGGGTGCCGTGTTCTGGGGACTGTGGTGTGGCAGTAGTGGACTGCTGGGCTTGAGAAGGCACTGGAATCATCCCCGCTCCTGAGTCAGACATATTTCTTCAAGTTTAGGTTCTGGAGGACGGTTTTGCAATTCGGTATAAATTGGGATGGGTTTAACATTGACCTAACCTTTGACGCCGCTGCCCACTTCAGAGGGCACAATATAGCGCTGCATGGCGAGAAAAAAGAGCAGAATGGGCGCAATGGAAATGACTGACCCTGCCGCTACCAGTCGCCAATCTAACGAAAAGGTGCCAGCTAGCTTTGAGACACCCAGGGGCAAAGTGTAGTATTGCGGGTCGTCCAGCACAATCAGGGGCCACAAAAAATCGCTCCATGCCCCAATAAATACAAAAATGGTGAGTGTGACCAGTGCCGGACGCACGGAAGGCAGCATGACATTCCACCAAATGCCCAGTTCTGAGCAGCCATCCATACGAGCGGCTTCTTCTAAGTCTTTGGGAACCGTCATAAAGGCTTGGCGCAGCAGAAAAATGCCGAAGGCCGAGGCGATCGCCGGAAAAATAACGCCCAGATACGAGTTTTTAAGCCCCATCTGCACGGTCAAAATGTATAGCGGAATCATTACAATCTGAAACGGAATCATGATGGTAGAAATCACCGCTGCAAAAATCCAGTCTTTGCCTGCAAAATCGAGTCGCGCTAAGGGGTAAGCTGCCAAAGAGCAAAAAACAAGGTTAAAACCCACCGTTAGCACCGATACGAGCAAACTATTGACAAAGTACCGACCAAAGGGCTGACTCTCCCACACCCGCACAAAATTCTGGAGCGTGGGCTGCGATGGCAAAAATTGCGGTGGAAACTGAAAAATATTTTCAGTGGGTGATTTGAGGGCAGTGCTGGTCAGCCACAATAACGGCAGCAGCATGACGAGGGCGATCGCCACCAGCAAAACATAGGTCAAAACCTGCTGCATCCGCGCCACTGGCTCAAAGGATCGATTAGAAGGACGTTTCATGTTGCCACCTGATTTATGCCTCGTGCCGCCCTGAAGCGATCTCAAATAAACCCCTAAAAGCGAAAGGGCGAACTTAAAAGTCCGCCCTGCATGGAATTTAGAGTATCACAAAGAGCCGTACCGCTGATGAGCATAGCTGACAGATAAACGGTTATGCGGCTGTAAAATACCTCTAGCGCTAAGAATGCTGAAAGGCTAAAACTATGAAGCCTCTTGTAATTCAGCTTCGGAAGAAACCTGCTTTAGGTGAATATGACGACGACCCAGCGCAATCTCAAATTCATCGCCAGGATTCAACTCCATCTTTTTGGTATAGGCAGCACCAATCAGCAAATTGCCATTGGCCTGGACACTAATCTTAAAGCTGGCGCTTCGTCCGCCCCGACTCCCGCCATTGCTGGCGCGTCCATCTAATTCAATCCCTTCTGCGTCAATGAGAGCATTCAGGAACTTCATCATATTAAGGCGCTCACTACCGTCGGGCATGACGGTGTAGTAGCCACACTCTTTGGCTTTATCTTCCTTCGTTAAATTGTCTAATTCTTTAACGCGCTCTAGCAAAGCTTCTCCCTTCAGCGGAGAGACTTCTGCCTTCTTTTTAGTAGTGGTTGCCATTCGTCATTCAATCCCAAGTAAAGTATTGCACTAGCCAAGCACTTTATCTGTTCTCACAGATATTAAGTATGGTTTATAAAGTATCACACTTAATCTATTTATTTTACTTTAACTTCAAACAAATGGATAAAAATTCTAAAGAGTACGTCAATAGAAAGAGGCATCTAAAATATTGTTAAAAAATGGATGAGATGCGAAAAAAGAAAGCAAAGGCTCTCATTACTAAGCGAAAAAAGCTTTTAAACCCTGAGATTTGGTCTTAAATGGCAGTAAAACAAGAATTTAGGCAACCACGAGCCACTATATCTCATGGGATGTCTGTGCATCTTCTAACTGCGTCTGGGAATCTCATAGGTCAGAAAATCATGTGCTAGTTCCGTTTGAGGAAAGATAGCCCTGGCCTCTTTGAGCAAGTCATTGAGCTGGACTGGACTGCCTGGCGCATATCGAGGACTAAAGTGCGTTAAAAATAGATGCCTGACCGATGCATTTAGTGCTACTTGGGCTGCCATTGTAGAGGTAGAATGCAGCCGTTCATAGGCCATCGTTGCATCTTGATGCGCATAGGTAGACTCATGGATTAATACATCTGCCCCATGAGACAGATGCACCGCTCCATCGCAGTAAACAGTATCAGTGCAGTACGCTAAAGTGCGGCCGAGCTGAACGTCTCCGCACAGTTCTGAGCCATCGAAACTGCGACCATCTTCGAGGGTGACGGTTTCGCCGCGCTTTAATTTGCCGTAGAGAGGGCCAAAAGGAATGCCGTAGGCAGCGGCTTTATCTGCATCAAAGCGACCAGGACGATCTTTTTCTTGAATGCGATAGCCATAGGCGGTGACGCGATGTTCTAGACGGGTGCAGTAAACATCGTATTCTTCGTCAGAAAAAACCAGCCCTGGTTGAACTGTATGAACACGAATAGGATAAGAAAAATGCGTTTGAGAATAGCGACGACTGGCCTGCAAATACTCTTCTAGTCCGGATGGACCATAGATATCAATTTGGCTATTATTTCCGGCTAGACCACAGCTTGCAAGCAAACCCATTAACCCAAAGATGTGGTCGCCATGCATGTGGGTGACAAAGATGCGGCGAATTTGACTGATTTTGAGTTCGCTTCGTAAAACCTGATGCTGGGTTCCTTCGCCACAGTCGAGCAGCCAAACCTCGGCGCGCTGTGCTAACCGAACGGCAACGCTAGAAACATTTCGCGATCGCGTTGGGACACCGGAACTTGTGCCAAGGAATGTAATTTGCAAAATTCCTAATCCTAGTCAAACCTGAGGAAATTACTTAACTTGAACCACTTGCCTTTAATCATACGACGGGCGCATCTCATCTATTGATATAGACCAAAATAGAACTGATGCCAAGCCACCTCAAGGCGTTGTCAATTCGTGAGGCTGAAAGTTTTAGAAAGGTGCTATGCTCACTGTCGTTAAACATAAGCTTCTTGCCTGTTGAGCTTGGCGCAGCAACCTTACTGAAACAAACCTTGTTCTAAGACTGTCAACTGGCATTAAGAAGAATGGCTCTAGACAACTCGGGGCACTCTAAATAAAAGATTTTAGACCAGCTTGTTATCAAATCATTAGGCCATCTCTCGTCTTGCCCTTCATCATCTCAATTGTAACGGAGTATTATTTTATGACTTGGCTCCCGTTTCGCCGACCCCAATGCGATCGCAGCCGTCAGAATGATAGCTTAGCCCCAGATGTCCAAACCCTTCCCCGCGCGTTGTGGATTGCGGGTTGGTTGCTGGTGGCTGCTGCAAACCCCGCTGCCGCAATAGATATTCGTGTGGGGCTAAGTCAGGGTGCTTCGGCTGTCACCGTGGGCAGTTCTAGTGCAGCAGATCTAATAGATGGAAAAGGGAAGACTTTAGGTCAGATTCCGGCTTTACAGGGGTTCACCGCCGCCGATGTTGCGGGCGGGGTGAGCCTCAATGGTAAAAAAGCGTGGCAGATTACCGTTAAGCCGAAAGACAAGGGACTTGTTTATGTAGGGAGCAACCGCACCGCTGGAGGA
>JBGSVR010000494.1:0-11511 GCA_041752855.1 Thermosynechococcaceae cyanobacterium | reverse complement strand
CTTGAGGTCTTTTGCGGGCTTGTCGCCAGCATTTTCGCTCACCAGGGTGTAGCGAAGCACATCACCAGGCTGTACTGCTTTACCGTCAAGGGCTTTCCAAGAGATTTGCTGTTTGCCTTGAGCATCAACAGAAGTGACTTTTTTCTCAGCACCCAAGTTGAGCTTGACTTTAGGAGCCAAGATATTTTTAACAATGGAAGAACCTGCTTGTTGCAGTTCTGCAAGTACGGGGGTACCGCTAATAAAAGGAATCGCAGCGGCAACGGCAAGGATGCTAAGACCGATAGATAAATGACGTTTCATGTTCTTTTAAGCCTTTGTGGATGGTCTGTACAATCGAAAAAACTAAAGTAGGGAGGTCGCCATCAGTGAAATACGCTGCGGTGCAGTGCAACACCGATGGCTAACCTAAAGCACTGCTGTTGCTATTTCACAACGCGGCGGAATTGGAAGGTGCCTTGACCTGCTGGAGCAACGGTGGGGACGATGTTTTCGTATTTGCCCACATCATTGCCATCGGCTTGGTCGGTTGTTCCCACAAGGGCACCGAGGCCTGAGAAGTAGTTCACCGTACCTTGGCTTGCCAAGGTGTTTTGTTGGTGAAGAGTGTTAGCTGCCCAGTTGTTTGTGCTGGTTGCAGGAGACCCAATAGCAGCAGCGCCATCCTCAATTAGCTTGAAGTTGTTGGCATTCAGAATGGTATTGCCAGAACCGTTTGCTGCCGTTGAGATGTTTTGGTACGAAATGCGGTACTCAATGAACTGACCTGGCGCTGCTTTTTTGGTCAGCAAACCACTTGCGCCAACAGTCCAGTCTTCGATGATGGTGTTCTTGTCGGCAGACAAGATCCGCGCTTCTTTCACGAGCTTCATATAGCCTGTGTAGACGCGGTCAATGGTGATGTTGTTGGTCAACTCACTGGTATAGCCAGCATTTACACCAGCCGGATTATCATCAGGGAACGCCACCATTGGAATCGCAATAGCCGTTAAAGGTGTAACTGAACCGGCAGGAAGCGTTACGTCAGTTTTGTAATTAACCGTTGCATTCGGTGCGAGGTTACCAAAGTTTAGCGGCGTAGCTTGCGTCGTTGCAGTAGCCGTTGAGGTGATGACAAAATCGGTACCATTAAACGTGTAGGTAACAGTTTTGTTAGTTGTCCCCACGGTAAGGTCGGTTAACGTAACGGTAGTCCCTGTCGGAATAGCAGCCGTCCCGTTGTACTGACCTGTGGTCGCAATACCGTCAGCGGCCTCAGCCTTGGTGGGGGAGATGGGTTGTACCGTCACATCTGCAAGCGTCACAGTGCTAGGGTTGCTCACAGTGTTGTTAAAGCTGGCGGACTGTGTGCCTGCAATCACTACGCTAGGCGATTGACCAGCTGGAACGGGCGTAGATGCGTTGGTAAAGTCATCGTTGGCATCGGTAGGCCCAACAGCGGCTGGCTTCCCGTTAGGGCCGTTCAGGATGCTGTCAGAAGCTGGTGCAATGGTTCCTGTAATGGTGACTTCGGTATCTTCACCCTTGCTTCCAACGCCTGAGTTATCGCCTTTGGTATCCACTCCTTGGGTAGCAGGGTCTGCTTTACCGGTATCTTTCGCAGGGTCGTATGCGGGGCCAGCATTGCCAGTATCTTCAAAGTTGCTGGGGCTTGCGTCACCAGATTCGTCTACCACGACCTTATTGGTAAGGTCGCCGGCAGTTTGACCAAAGACTTGGGCAATGTTGTCAACTTTGCCACCATTGACGGGTAAGCCGCTGGTGACAACGCTAAGGGGGAAGTTTACAGCAGCAGAGCCAGCCGTAATGGAGGTGGCAGTTGCAATAAAACCAACGCGCTTAACCGCAGCAAACTGAGCAGGTGTCGTAGGAGCTGTCGCGGTCCAATTTGCCGCAGGCAGTGCGGATGCACTGGGAGAGACAATCGGAATGGTGGTATCTAGAGCATCGCTAGAGTAAACCGTTGTCCATCCTGCGGGTGCTGTGGGTAAAGCCTGAAGAGCCGTTCCTGCGGGGATAGCATCAGATACCAAAATCTTGGTTGCGGTTGAATTCTCTAGCTTAATGGTCGTCCCCGTTAAGTCAGCGGGCGTTAAGCTACCGTTAGGGGAGGTATTGAGTACAGAGAAGTTCAGGTTGTAGTTGATGGTGTCATCATTACCGGCTGGGCTAGAACCAGGGGTGACGCTACCGACGGTTTTCTTCAGTAAAGAGAAGGCTTGAGGTGTGACCTTAGTTGCAAACGCGATAGATTGGGTTGCACTGGCTTCTTTGTTGTCTGCCGGAGCGCCAACTGCTGCTAGGTCAAATGTGGTTCGCACTTCATCAGCGTTAGAACCATCCGTTCCATCTACAACGTTTTGAGTGGCTGGGGTGTTGTCATTCGGGCCTGTATTCCCCAAAGTGACTTTAACAAGGTCGCCTGCAACGATGCCAGAGGTGGGCACGGTACCGGTGACTTTGATTTTTACAGTTACGTCAGCTCCAACGCTAGGAATGATATTGCCAGAAGGCAGGGGTAGGAAGGTTACGCCATTGTCAATAGAATATTCTACTGCTGTGGTCGTAAAGTTCTGAACTGTGGGTGTAGGAATATAGATGCCTTCGGCGGTGTTACCGACGTTTTTGACATCAAAATTGTATGCAAGGGTATCGCCTTGCTCAACGGCACCAGCATTCAGGTCGTTGATGCCGGTTGGCTTAACGGTTACCCCAGAGACGGGCGCAACTATAATTTGAACAGTGTTAGAAGTTGCGTTAAAGGTAGGGGTTGTAACATCATCGTCGTCATAGGTTGCCGTTGCGGTGTTGCTGATGTTTTGACCAGCGGCAGTGCCCGCAGCCAAAACTGGAAGGAGTGGCTGTAGAATGCCGCTGGCAACCAAAGCTGCGATCATCAGAGGACGATACCCTGCACTAGAGCGATCGTTTCGTTTTTTCTTGAGATTAGACATGAATTGAAAGTTCCCCGTATAGCGATGAGTTAGGTGCGATAGGTTTAATTCAGCGGCAAAATCTAGGCCACCAGTATGTTGCAGGAGTAGGTTAAGAGATCAACTTGGCGATTGAACTCAATCTGTTAAAGCTCCAAAGATTTTGTATTAGAAATGACTTAACTGAAGGTAGTGTGGACATATCACCTGATAAATCTGACATGTGCAAAGTTTTTACTTAGAAAACAGCGTCTAGCGCGGCTTTACACCCCCTAAGGTATGCAACGCAGGCTCAATTTGTAATCCGTAATACCGCTGAATCGTAGAAAGCCTCTAAGCCTTGATTGGCCTATGATTTTCAAATATTGAAATCTCATAACATTTCTGTTGGGTAAGCTGCGATCATCGCCATAAATCAGCCAGAAAACCGGCATCTCTGCGCCACAGCCATCGTCCAAAGCGATCGCAGGGTTGAAGGTAAACTTCAACGCTTAACAACAAGTTTTAAAGAGCCAGATAAATTGAAAATAGGCGAGTTCTGGGCATCAGACGCAATCCAAGTTCAGAAACTGTCACATCTTTAGCGGCACGCTCAAAATACTTTGGTCTATCTTAGAAATAGATAAAGTTGAATCAGACAAGTCTTGACAAAAGCTCAAGAGACACAAACGTCTTGAGGCTCCACCCATGATTCGCATTCGTTTCTAGTAAAGATCGCTCATCATTCTTCATCTGCGATGGCACCCTACCTATGAAAACAGGTTCTTTTCCCGCTCAAATCCTCCGCGCATTTGTCTTTGGCGGCGTTCTTGCTAGCACTACTGCATTTCTTCCGGTTCGACCTGCTGATAGTCGCACCGATGGAGCGGCTGCGACTTTAACCGATAGCCCCAAGGTGATTTTGGACGAGGCATGGCAGCTTGTTAATCAATATTATGTAGACAACACGTTTAATAAGAACGACTGGCAGGCCATTCGCAGCGACCTCCTCAAACCCTCCTACAGCTCAAAAGACCAAGCTTATGCTGCTCTGCGCAATGCACTCAAAAAACTCCAAGATCCCTACACCCGCTTTATGGATCCTGAGCAGTTTACGGCACTCACTACCCAAACCTCTGGAGAACTATCTGGCGTAGGGATTCGGCTCGAAAAAAATAAGGTCACTAAAATTTTGACCGTTGTAGAGCCAATGGCAGGCTCCCCCGCCCTCAAAGCAGGTATTAAAGCGGGCGATCAAATCTTAGCAATTGACGGCAAAACCACCCGCACGATGGATGTAGAGGCAGCTTCTGCGCTCATTCGCGGCAAGGTTGGCACCACGGTAAAACTACGCATTAACCGTAATGGTACCCAAAATTTTGATGTTGCCATTGGTCGGCAGCTCATTGAGCTATCAACCGTCACCTCCTCTGTCAAAAAGGAAGGCGAAAACACCATCGGTTACATCCGCCTTGGCGAATTTAGCTCCCATGCCGCTAGCCAACTTCAGAAGGCAATCAAAGACCTAAGCAAACAGCAGGTCAGCGCCTATATCCTTGACCTGCGCGGCAACCCAGGGGGCTTACTCAACGCCAGCATTGATATTGCGCGAATGTGGCTCAACAAAGGCATGATTGTGCGCACCGTAGACCGCGTAGGCCAAGATGAGTCCATTTTGGCAAATCAAACGGCACTCTCTCAGCTACCTTTGGTGGTTTTAGTAGACGGTAATTCTGCCAGCTCTAGCGAAATTTTGACGGGCGCACTCAAAGATAATGGACGCGCCACGGTGGTGGGCAGCAAAACCTTTGGCAAGGCACTGGTGCAGTCGGTTCACCAACTTTCTGATGGGTCTGGCATGGCGGTCACGATCGCCCACTACTACACCCCCAACGGCACGGATATTAGTCATAAAGGCATCATCCCAGACATCCAGACAGACTTATCTGCCGAGCAGGTCGCCCAACTTAATTCCAAACCTGAGCTGATGGCAACCAAAGCAGACCCCCAGTATGTTCAGGCGGTTCGCAGTGCCACTCGGCTCATCAGGGCTTATCGGCCTGGCGATCGCCCTTCTGTCACTATCAATGGGGTAGAAACGCCCCCTGCACAGGCTATTAAGTAGCCCTGAGCAGACGGGTTAAATGCACAAGCTCTGGCAAAATCAATTTCTCCATCGCCAAGGCAACCGCAGCCGTGGATCCAGGGAGTGAAAAGATCACAACCTGACCATAAATGCCTGCGGTTGCGCGAGAGGCGATCGCCCGTGACCCAATCTCTTGATAGCTAAGGGCGCGGAAAATTTCCCCAAAGCCGTATAGCTCCTTTTGTAGCAGCCCCGCCACGGCATCATAGGTGGTATCTCGTGGTGCAATGCCAGTCCCCCCATTGAGGATAATGGCCTGCACCAAGCCGCCTTGTTCTAGCTGCTCAATTGCTGTGCGCACTGCCTCTGGCTCATCGGGCAAAATTTGATAGTGCTTTACGCCATGCCCAGCAGACAGAAGCCCAGCCTGTATAAAGTCCCCGCTTTTGTCTACTTCAGGGACTTCAGAACGGCTCAGGCACTGCCAACGAGAATCACTCACCGTAATGACAGCGCAATCGACCGAGACAGGTTGCAGATCGGCATGGGGAAAATGAGCCATAGTAAGCCTCAGCTCCTACCGTGTACACAAGTCTGAAAAAAATCCCCTCCTGGGAGGGGTGCCCGTAGGGCGGGGTGGGTTAGTCATGGCGCAACTGACTAACCCACCCCTTCCCCTCCCAGGAGGGGATTGATGAATCGGTTTATGGCAAAAACCTTTACGGGATGGAAACTTTAAGACTTGTGTGTACACCTTAAGCCTCAGCTCATGTCCGTAAGGGCGGGTTTAGCTGATACTGCGTTAGAGAATCCTCGATTTATCGGCAAAACCCGCCCCTACAAAAACTGGATGCTATCTCATTCCTAAGCTTCAGATTCTTCTTCTTCAGACTTGTTTTGCACTAACCCGTGGCTTTGGGCATATCGATCCATAAACCGGATAAAGCGATCCCATTCATCTGCACTTTTTAGGGTGTAGCCCACTTCGATCGACTTTGCCTGACCGTTCACAAACTTGGCGTTAACATCACGGCTGACAAGTTCTCCTTCTTCATCTACCATGTACATCCCCAAAATTTCTAAATTTCCTTCTAGAATTTTGGGACTCTCAAAGTAAAAATAGGCGCGACCATTAGTGCCGTCTTTGGCTCGCGTTAGCCGCACATCCGGAATAGTGGTTTCGTTTTCGCCTCGGACAAATTGAATCTCTGCCATAATGCTCCGTTCTGCTGGTAACTAAACCTTAACTTTAACCATCCTCACACGAAGCGGTACACCACACAAATGCCCCGCACCATAGACCCATTTCGAGTAGGGTAAGAAGTGCCCCCCATCTCATGTTTCCATGCGGCAGCTTTATTTTTTGTTACCTGGCACCAGCCCAAGATTTGCCTGTGGAGGACTCTGGGCAGAGCTAAAAACCCTAGCGTTAGCACAAGAAGTTTGCAGCGCTCAGGTTGTAACCTACCGTCAACGAGAGCCAGATACGCTCTTTTTAGACGACCTGCTGAAAGCACCTCAAACGCTCCACAACGTCGTTTTTGTGATGAGCTGGGGCTTTGATGTGGCGAAGCTCGCGCCACGTCTCAAGGCGTTTCATACGGTTTACCACGCCCACAGTTCTGGCTATGGGTTTAGCTTGCCAGCCCAGGTGCCCATTATTACGGTCAGCCGCAATACCCTAGGCTACTGGGGGCAGCAATCACCCCACGCGCTGCTGTACTATCTGCCCAACGAAATTTCGGCCTCGTTTACAGACCACCATCAGCTCCGCGATATTGATGTGTTGGTCCATGCGCGTAAGTCGTCTCAATATTTGCTCAAAGAACTGATTCCGGCTTTAGAGCAGCAGTGCAATGTCTTTGTGATTCGCGGCTTCATCGACGATTTTGCGGCGCTGTTTAACCGCGCCAAGGTCTATCTCTACGACTCGGCAGAATATTGGGCGCTTCAGGGCGTGAGTGAAGGGTTTGGGCTACAGCCCTTGGAGGCGATCGCCTCTGGGTGCCAGGTCTTTTCAAGCATCAACGGCGGACTCTCAGACTATCTTGACCCAGGTTTTAACTGTCACAAGATTGCAGGCTATGCCCTTAGCTATGACCTCAAACGAATTTTAAGCTGTGTGCAAGCTGAATCTTCATCCGTTGACACCTCCTTTTTAGAAGAGTATCGCCGCGCTAATATTGTTGGGCGTCTGGAGGTAATTCTCAAAGACCTCAACCTATTTTTTGATGAGCGAGAACGTTGCCAGGGCATCATTGCACCCCTCACGGGTTGGCGGGTGTGGCAACTGCGATCGCAGACCTTTCTCCAAAAAGCAAAAGCTAAGCTACTGAAGTGAAAGTAGGCACCAGCGCCTGTAGATACTGATGCCCATGCTGGAAAATAGACCAGCCATCACCCACCAAAACGGCCTCAATTTGTACGAGATCCGCAAGACGCTGGACTGAGGCGATCGCCGCTGCTTTATCTTTCAATTTGGCATCCGGTAACAGCATCAGGGCATTGGCACGATGGGCGCGCACTAAATCGCCCGTAATGAGCGTGTGGTCTTCTAGCACTAGCGCCAATTCGCCAGGGGTTTTAGAACCGTTGAGCGCCAAGACTTGTAACCCAGGCACCACTTTGTCTCCATCCTTAAGCCAGCGATCGCAGGGCACCGGAAACGTCGATTGCTCTGCCTGTGGGCCGAGAAGTTGTGCGCCTGTCTTTTGGGCGATCGCCTCTGCATCCCGAATATGGTCTGAGTTAGTGATCACGATAAACGCCGTACCTCCCAAAGACTGCAAATGGCTCCAGTCATGGTCTGACAGCGGCAGCGGATCGATTAGCACATTGCCCTCTGCCCGAACCCAGACAATGCTGTTAAAGTCTACATTGCGCTCAGCGTCAAAGGTAGACCAGGTATATAGATCAGGGCGATGGAGAGATTTCATAATGCAGCTATTAAACAAGAATAGAGTGCTGCTAATGATTTACCACTTTAGTAGATTAAATTGCTCCATATCTACCGTGTCGCGGTTGCGATAAATCGACAGAATAATGGCAAGCCCCACGGCTGCTTCCGCTGCTGCCACCGTTATCACAAACACTGAAAAGACCTGACCATTAATGGCTTGGCGATCTAAATAGTTAGAGAACGCAATCAAATTCATATTGACCGCATTCAGCAGCAGCTCAATCGACATCAACACCCGCACCGCGTTTCGACTGGTTACAAGGCCATAGATGCCAATGCAAAATAGCGCCGCCGCAATAATCAAGAAAAATTGTAAAGGCATAGGGTTATTCCCAACATCACATGAAAAATTATCAAGCTAAAGATAGCTTAAGCAACAGGCTCACGGGGGCGTTCCGGCAGCTCTAGCGCAGGAGCAGGATTTTCGCCAATAATGGCTGTTTCTTCGCCCATCACCGTCTCTCTACGGGCGAGAACCACCGCCCCAATCAGCGCCATCAAAAGCAAAACAGAGGCCAGCTCAAAAGGCAGAAGAAAATCACTAAAGAAATGCTCACCCATCGTCTGGATGGGCGAAGCGGGAGGCGTGACCGACAGATCAACATGCCAGTTTGTTTTAAGCAGCATAATCGTCAGCAGCGAGAATAACCCTGCTGACACAAACGCTGCCGCCCCTTTGCGAATCCAACGTCTGGGGACAGGGGCAAACTCTTCTTTTTTATTCACCAGCATGATGGCAAACAAAATTAAGACGTTAATGGCACCCACATACACCAGCACCTGAGCGGCGGCGACAAAGTCTGCATTCTGAAGCAGGTAAATCCCCGCGATGCTGATAAACACACCGCCGAGCAAAAAGGCAGAGTAGACAATCTTGTCAAATAGCACCACGCCAAGCGCCGCGCTAATCATCATGACCGCCAGAATAATAAACGAGACAAACTGAACACCTTCAGCCAAATTCACGGGGCACTCTCCTCTTTCTTCGGCTCAGAAGCCTGGGCAATTTCTTCAGGGCGCTGACCGGCTCGCTTCTGATTTTTGGGCAAGTCGTGCCCATCCATCACGCCAGCAGGCAGGTACGCAAATTCTCGGATGGGTGTCACCATGGGGTCATCTGTGACCTTGTAGGGCAAACGACCCATTGCCACGCTGTCAAAGTTCAGCTCATGACGATCAAAGGTGGCAAGCTCGTACTCTTCTGTCACCGAAAGGCAGTTGGTTGGGCAGTATTCAACGCAGTTCGCACAGAAGATGCAGACCCCAAAATCAATGCTGTAGTGCTTAAGCTCCTTCTTTTTCAGCTCTTTATTAAATTCCCAGTCCACCACAGGCAGATTGATGGGGCAAACCCGCACGCACACTTCACACGAAATACACTTGTCAAATTCAAAGTGAATCCGGCCTCGAAAGCGTTCTGAGGGAATCAGCTTTTCGTAGGGGTACTGTACCGTAATGGGTCGGCGGCGCATGTGGTCAAAAGTAACAGAGAGACCCTGCCCAATATACTTGGCGGCTTGGACGCTCTCTTTGGCGTAGTCTCCCACCTTATTCAAAAACTTCAGCATTCTGGATGTTCTCCAATCATTGAGTGCAGCGCATAGACAGAAAGTTGGGTGATTCTACCCACCAAAGGCAAAGGGGAAGGTTAATTTAAGACCTGCCGTGATGAGCAGGTTGGCTAAGCCGACGGGCAGCAAGAATTTCCAGCCAAGATCTAAAAGCTGATCAATCCGCACCCGTGGCACAGTCCAGCGCAGCAAAATTGCCAGAAAGACGAAAAAGTAGGCTTTGAGTAAGGTCATCGTGATGCCCAAAGATGCCGTCACGACCTGAAAAATGACGTTACTGGGGTCGATATGAAGCAGGTTGGCTACAATATCTAAGGGAATGGGAAAGTCCCAGCCGCCAAAGTAAAGTACCGCAACCAGTAGTGCCGATAGCACTAGGTTAACGTAGGATCCCAAATAAAACAGCGCAAACTTCATGCCAGAGTATTCGGTTTGATACCCTGCCACAATTTCTTCTTCTGCTTCAGGTAAATCAAAGGGAATCCGTTCGCACTCAGCCAACGCCGAGATCCAGAACAGCAGTAACCCGACAGGCTGTCGCCAAACGTTCCAGCCGAGAATGCCGTAGCCAGACTGCTGCTCAACAATATCCACTGTACTCAGGCTATTGGACATCATCACGATCGCCAAGACCGCCAATGCCAATGGAATTTCGTAGCTAATAGACTGAGCCGCAGCCCGTAGCCCACCCAGCAGCGCATATTTGTTGTTAGAAGAATACCCCGCCATCAGCAGGCCAATAGGCACAATGCTCGAAAGCGCCACCCACAAAAACACGCCTAGCCCGACGTTAGAAACCAGCAGGTCTTCGCCAAAGGGCACAATGAGATAAGACAAAAAGACCGGAATCACGACGATCGCAGGACCAAGGGTGAACAGCCAAGGGTCGGCGTTGGCAGGTACCACATCTTCTTTGAAAACGAGCTTAATGCCGTCAGCAACCGGAGCCAAAATGCCGAGAGGGCCAATAAACTCAGGACCAATTCGCTGCTGGACGGCGGCAGAAATTTTGCGCTCTAGCCAGACGGACACTAGCACACCCACGGTTGCCCCAAATATCATGAGGAGCATGGGGACGGGCATCCAGATTGCCTTGGCAGCACCACCTGGCAATCCAAAGCTGGTTAAAGATTCGATGAAGCGTTGTTGAAGGTCAATCCCTGGGTTCATGGTTCTCGACTTAGGTTCAACAGAACTGGCAGGGCTTTGCCCCATAACAGTATATCTATAGTGCGTTCGTCAAGACGTTCGTCAAGAGGAAACTCTAGAATTGAATTTCTCTTGGGTGGTCATTCAAAAACGCAGGCCAAAATATAGGGCGTTTAAGTGACAAAGGCTACGAACGTTTTTCGATGGGGATAAAGGGCTGGTGATGCTGACCCACATAAACCTGAGTGGGTCGATAAATCCGGTTGGTTTCGAGCTGTTCTTTCCAGTGGGCGAGCCAGCCAGCCACACGGGCGATCGCAAAAATGGGCGTAAACAAGTCCGTCGGAATCCCAAAGCGGCGATAGATCAGCCCTGAGTAAAAGTCTACGTTGGGGTAAATGCCTTTGTGACCGAGCCGATCTGCCAAAACGGTTTCGAGTTCGCGGGCAATGTCATAGTCGCGATCGCTGCCGTATAGCTCTACCATTTCATCCACCAGCTTTTGCAAAATAGTGGCTCGTGGATCCTTGACCTTGTAGACTCGGTGCCCAAAGCCCATAAACTTCGCCTTGCGCGCAATTCGCGCGTCTACATAGGGCACCACATTTTCAATAGAGCCAATTTCCTCTAGCATGGCAATCACTTCTTCATTGGCACCGCCGTGGAGAGGGCCGCCCAAAGTGCCCACCGCAGAAGCCACAATCGCATAGGGATCGGTCAAGGTAGAGGCCGTCACCCGTGCCGAGAAGGTAGAGGCATTCATGGTGTGTTCTGCATGAAGAATGAGGCACACGTCAAAAATATGGGCAATAAACGGGTCAGGCTGCCGCTCAC
>JBGSVR010000493.1:0-11396 GCA_041752855.1 Thermosynechococcaceae cyanobacterium | reverse complement strand
TAATCCTGATTCGCAGGCATCGGCAGGCAGATGGTTTTGTCCCCTGAGGTTGTTCGGGCTTTGCGCTCTTTCATCGCTTTCTGCTCCTGAACTCTGCCTTACTTTCCCATTTTAACAAGCACAAACTAACTTAGAACCAGGGTCATGTCTGGGTACGTTGATGGCTTTCTAGAAGCTGAGCGCGTTTTTGCTCCCACCATTCATCGGTGACTTCAACAGGTGTACCGCTTTTTAGACCTTCCAATAGCTGTTGCTCTAGGTTTTCTGGTATGGCTTGGGCAATATCTTGGCAGATCAGATGGTAAAGATATTGACTAGAATCGCCATACCCACCTTCTCTTACTTTTGCTTCAATTAAGTCTTTGAGGTGGTCGGGTAAAGAGATGCTGACGCTTAACATCGGTTATGCCCTCTTGGTGTTTCGATGTTTCTCCATTATGGCTGAGCGATCGCCCCTATGGTGACTTATCGCCACGCTCAAGCAAAATCTTGGGCAATGCGATCGCGGGTGTGTGACCTCGCTGAATATCAATGAGGATATCGGTATCGAGAAGGTACATTGTTATGATTGCTCGCGGGTTTCGGCTTGATGGCGTATTTGGCGAGCATGGGCTTGACTGTTCAGAATGTCTGGACGGGAGCTTATGATGCCAGCTTTTTCCCAGTAGGTAATGAGTTCTGCACCTGTTTTGGGCAGATTTTCTAGGTCGGGACGCAGGGAAAGAATACGGAGAACGTATTCAGTAAGGGGCAATTTTAGTCGAGCGGCTTCGGTAGACAGCTCGTTTTCTAGGTCTGACGGTAGCTCTAGGCTAATGTTCATAATCCTGACCTTTTGGGTGATCGATTACAGCGCTTGAGATTTCTTGATTTTATTATGCGCGATCGCCCTAAAACCACCAAAAAATAGGGTGATCGCCCCGCTCTAGCAAAATTTTGGGAAAGGCGATCACACCGAAACCACCTCAAACATGGCAATTAGGACTATCCCAACAATGGATTATATGGGTTGAGTCATGATTTTGTACGTTGGATGGATTACCCTTATATTTAAGGGATGAGAATTGGGATAAACAATGTTTTAAAGTTATTGGCAGAAAATATTAGTGTCTTTGAATCTTTAGAAAATTTTCAGATCTAAAAAATGAACATATTCACGCCTGTCTTCAGAGTAAGCACAACGGAAAAACTTTCCGCAATTGACTACAGAATTACTTTGTATAATTTCATGTAATCTGTGAGCAGAAAGTATTAGAAATTATAGATATGAGAATAAAAAATATAAAAGTTGACAACTTCAAATCCTTGGTAAACTTTGAATTGCCATTATCTAAATTTAACTGTTTAGTTGGGCTAAATGGTTCAGGCAAGTCAACGGTATTGCAATTTTTTGATTTTCTATCTCAACAGGTTAAAGGTGATTTAGATAAGTGGTTGAAGAGAAGGCAATGGGAAGCTTCTGACATTAACTCAAAATTAACTCCAAAAAATAATATTGAATTTGAGATTTTACTCGTTCATGACAATAAATTTGAAATCAAATGGACTGCAAGATTTAACCGCCAAACATTACGTTGCACCTTCGAGCGAGTAGATTGGGATAATAAGCTACTTCTAAAAGTAGAAGATGGAAAATATGCAATTCGTTCTTTGGCTGAACAAGATCAAGAACGTGTACGCAGCGCATCTATTGCATTTGAATATCAAGGATCATTATTATCACGCTTCAAAGAATCTAAATTGACTAGAGAAATTCTTGAACTAAAAAAATTCTTTGAAGATCTACACTCGCTAGATCTTTTGGCTCCTGAATTGTTAAGGCAACGTACTAGAGATGCAGAGAATAGTCTCGGCTTAGGTGGCGAGAGGCTGTCAGCATTTTTGCATGAAGTAGGGGAAGATCAGCGAGAAGTTATTCAGAGAAAAATGTCTGAACTCTATCCACACCTCAAGCTACTTGATACATCAGTCTTGCGTTCTGGATGGAAGCAACTTATAGTTCAAGAGCAATTTGAAGGGACTCTATTAAAAACAGAAGCACGGCATGTCGCTGATGGATTTCTTCGTATGCTGGCAGTTTTTGCTCAACTGTCTAAAGAGCAAAGTTTTTTGCTACTTGATGAAATAGAGAACGGTATTAATCCAGAGTTAGTTGAGTTTCTTGTAGACAGCTTAGTAGAAGCTTCTCCACAAGTTCTTGTAACCACTCATAGTCCAATGGTCTTAAACTATCTTGAAGATGAGGTTGCTATTGAAGGTGTTGTCTATTTATATAAAGGAGAAAATGGAGCGACACAAGCTATCCGTCTCTTTGATATTCCTTCTATGCGCGAGAAATTAACTGTTATGGGGCCTGGAGAAGTTTATGAAGATACTATTCTAAGTCAACTTTCTAAGGAGATTTCCATGCTCCGAAAATCAATTTAATTATTCATCTTTAAATATGTTTTTATTGCTAAGTGGAGAGGGGGCATCTGACATAGGCATTGATGATGCAATTGGGCCTATGGCAAAGTTGATAGATAATTGGATTGCTAGACGCAGCAGTTATTCCCTCATTGAGTTAGGCCATTATACTATTGTCAACAAACAAAGACTTGCTGAAGTAGCAAAACAACATATTAAGCCACTTTCTAGAAAGGGGAAAAAGCGGAAGATAGAAACTGGCTATTATTATAATAATGCAAGAGCTTTAGCCATTTTGGCAAAGACAAAAAGTAATGAAGATGGAACTCCAGTCATCCTGGTTTTGTTTAGGGATGCTGATGGCACGGCAAGCTCCAATAGAGGAGAATGGAACGAAAAAAAGCAATCCATGCTAGATGGTTTTGAGGCTGAAGGAGTTTCTAATGGTGTTCCAATGATTCCAAAACCAAAATCCGAGGCTTGGATTCTTTGTGCCTTGCATAATCAATATCAAAATTGTGTTCAACTGGAAGATGAATCAGGTAATGATGCTTCCCCTAATTCATTAAAAGGTCAGCTAGAACAATGTCTTGAAACACCAGGCACAAGTCATTTGCTGAATGACCTAATTGATAAAGGCAATATAGACATTGGTCGAATTACCGACATGCCTAGCTTAACTGCGTTTAAAAATAGATTAGATGAAGTATTAGACCAGCACTTATGAACAGCTACTAAATCCACACACCAGGCAAGCCCCTCCAGAGCAGCCATTCATCGCCTGTAACTCAGATCCACACTCAGCACAAAGACCCATCCGATGATTATTCTCCGATAAATCGAGTAACGAAGGCGATAACAACTCGCTACCAGATTTCGCTACAGAATTACCATTCTGAGAATCGCTCAAAGGCATCACAGCCTCAACCTTCGCAGGTTCCATCACAGTCGCCGCTGCTATCACCGCCTGTGTCACCGCCACCGGAGCAGCAGCCCCAACCGTCAACGTCACCGGAGCCTCCTGCAACACCTTGCCAATCAGATCCGCCAGCCCCAACACCCGATGGGGGCCAAGCCCTTCAGAATCTGCCCCGCGAATGCCGCGTAACTGCCGCACAATCTCTGCAACAGGCACCTGATAAGTCAACAGTAAATTTGTCAACCGACAGATCGCCTCGCACAACGACTGAATCTCCGTCCCTGACTTGCCCGCTACTAGCCACAGCGACGCTAACCCTGCCGCCGAATAGCTTAAGTGCGCCTCAATATTGCCCCAAGTGAATGTAGAAATGGTGCGGCTGAGGGAAAGTTCGTATCCAGCAGGTAAACTTGCCCCCACGGTCGGAATCACCGCCGCTTCTGCCACAGGCTGCACTTCTGAGGCAGGTGATACCTCCGTCGCCACGGCAGACGCTACAACAGTTGCCTCTGGGTCGGCAAACGCTTTAGGAAATTCTGTCGCTAAATCCAGAAGCGCCTGGATCCGAGCTGCTTCTTGGCGCTGGTTCCTTTGCGTTGTGCTAACGCTAGCCTTCGCCCCTTCTGGGTCAAAAAACGCTTCAGGGAAAGAATCTACTAGGGTCAATAAAGCCTGTGTACTTGCCATTGTTAGAAATACGCCTAGAAATAAAGTTCCTGATTCTGCAAGTTTTAAGTTGAGGGCTAAACGAAGTCGAAGCCCTCAACACCCTTAAAATCGTGAGTTAAATAATTTAGAGAATTGATTTAGAAGCGATACGCTTTGCACTCCCTCATCCCCTAACCCCTTCTCCCGCAGGAGAAGGGGAACCAGATTCTTACTCCCCTCTCCCGCCCTGGGAGAGGGGCTGGGGGTGAGGGTCAAAATTGAGGTCAGTCAATCCATGATCCTTAACTCCCAGATTTCTCCGCATCGCCCACTTTAATCGGCTCAGACTCCAGCGTTCCAGAACGATAAATCGTCACGCCCTTTAACCCCGCCTTCGCCGCCAAACGATAAATTTGCTTAATTTCATCTACCGTGGCATGACTGGGCAAATTAATCGTCTTAGAAATAGAAGAGTCAATCCAGTCCTGCCATTTAGACTGCACTAAGATATGCCAGCCTGGGGGCACCTCCCGCGCAATCTTAAACGCCGCCGTAATGTCAGGGTGCTGCTTCGCAAAATCAGTTCCCTTCAGAGAACCCGTGCGCTTCACAATTTCGGCATCCGCTTCTGGAAGGTTTAGGGCTTCGAGGTATGGGTTCAGGATTTGAATCCAGTTTTGCTCATTCTTCGAGGCATCCACAAACACCTGCTTCCACATCGTCAGCCCAAAATCTGGCTCAAACGCCCAAGAACAGGCCGCAAGCTGAGCAATACTACCCGTTGGCGCAATGGACAGCACCGTAGAGTTACGGCGCGGCACTTGGGTCAAATCTTGGCGATTAGAATTTAGAGCCTGCTCTCCGTTGTACTCGTTACCTTCGCTGTCGAGCCAGCGCTCAAAAATATTGCCTGTGCGGAGATCCTGAATCTGAGGCCATACGCCACAGGCTCCTTTCTCAGCCGCTAGTGCTTCTGAAGCACGATAGGCATAGTTCGCAATCCAGCCGCCCCAGCGATCGATTTCATCTAAATGCTGCGCAGAGTCGTAGGCAATATGCGCCTGCTTGAGATAGTCTGCCCAGCCCATAATGCCCAGCCCCAACTGCCGGAACACGTTCCGCACGTTGTGTTTTTGGTCTGGTGTAGCAAATTCTGCCACGCTGAGGACGTTGTCTAAGAAGCGAGTGGCAATGGCGACCGTTTGCGCCAAATCTTGCCAATCAATCTCAATCTCACCGTTCTCATTGCGGTGAATAAACTTTGTGAGTACCAGCGAGGCGAGGTTGCAAGCGCTGTTTGGCGGAAGAAAAATTTCACCACATGGATTGGTGCAGGTCACAAAATCACGGATAGGGCTGCGGCGCTTAGCGTTGTCAATCAGCAGTAGGCCAGGATCAGCCGTCGCGTGGGCATTGCTGGCAATTTTGTCCCATAGCTCATGGGCAAAGCTGTCTCCTGCATCTAGCCGCGTGAAAAACTCATCGTCGAGCTGTACAGAGATGTTTGCATTGTGCCAACGGCGATCGCGTTTCCCTTCAGGACTCAAGTGTGTTTCTACCCAAGCCGTCGATAGCTCCTGATTAAGGGCTTGTAGTTTTTCCTGCTTTTCGGCTTGAGGCAAATCGCTCTGCACCAACTGCGCCATCTGTTCTACAACAGACTTCGTTACCCCAGCATCAATGGTCGATTGCGTCTTCGCCTGGATAAACTCCAAAATGTCAGGATGTTTCCAATCCATCGAAAACAAAAACGCGCCACGCCGCGCCTTGTTACCCGTCGTAATTTTCTTAGAATTCTCAGACACCATATCGAGAACCGCACAAGGCCCTAGCGCCCGTCCATCCTGAAACGGCGCATTTTTAGGTCGAATGTAGCCCTTTTGGCCTTCCGCACCAATGTTGATGCCCACACCACCCCTAAATTTAGTGGTCAGCACCGCATCAGACACCAGCTTCGTAATGTCGTGGATATTGTCTTCTGCCGAAAGCACAAAGCAGTTCAGTAACCCCCGAGTGCCGTGGTCACAGTTCGCCAAAATGGAGCCACCCGGCACCAGCTTCATGGGAATCAAAACCGAGAGAAATTTTTCTTGCCAGTAGTCCCGCAGTTCTGGCGTAGCTTCCGCACTGGCGACATACCGAGCCACCCGTTCCACCACTGCTTCCCAGGTGGATTCGCCATTGATGAAATACTTTTGTAAAACTGCCTTCTGGGATTCGCTGAGTTCGGTGACGGGGGACTGAGATACAACCATAGGACTATTTTTAGAGCTAAATGTAACGTGAGTGAAGTTCTATATCTAGCGCCATAGCTAGGCATAACAATCTGGCACCCGCTAAGTCTAGTATCGCTCTTTTATGGTGTCAAGTCGTAGCCTTCGGAAATTTAAACCTCAAAGAAACGCGCTTTACGGAACTAGATTGCGCACCGCCACCTTCAGAAACCGAGTATTCTAGAAGTTATTATCTTTTGCGTTTCACTGCTGGATTCTGCCACTATGCTTTTTGCCTTTGACTTGACGACTTTGACCGGAACGGGTTCACATTCTCTGTATGCGTTCTATGGGGTGTTAGCCCTAGGCTTTTTTGCGGCTGTATCTTTAGGGTCACTTGCGTTTTATAACTCCAAACGCCCCGTCGGTTGGGAAAGCAAAGAGCGTCCAGGCTATCTGCCTAAAATTGAGACTGAAGATAAACCTTAGGAACGGGAATAAATTACATCCCGTTTTAGAAGGGCGGGTTTTGACGATAAATCTAGGATTCTTCAGCGTAGTGTCAGCTAAACCCGCCCTTACACACTCAGCCCATTACAGCGTATTGAACAAACGCTTTGCAGCCCTAGAGTAAGCCACATAGCGACATTGAGCTGCCTCATCTCGGTTTGGGTTACAGTCGATGTCTTGGTCTACGACAAACACATTCTGAAAGGTGCTGCCCTGGCTTTTATGGGTTGTAATCGCGTACCCATAATCTAAATAGGCAAACTGCTGCTTGAGGGCAAAATAGGCTTTCCAGTTGGGTTTTGTCCATTGTTGACGCGCCTGCTGCTCTAGTTGGGCTAGGTTTTGACGGTAGCGATCGCGTTCACTGCGGTGTAGCACCTCAAAATCATAGGTTCCCCCCTCGTCTGAGATCACCTCTAAATTCCAGCACCGATACCCCCCTCGATGCGATCGCCCCACGCTAAACACGCGACATTCGGTGGACGTTGGCAGCACAATTTCATCCTCTTGAAAAATTGGCTCTCGGGCAATGAGCAGCTCCCCTTCAACATAGGGTTCAACGTCCGGTTCATAAATGCTAGAGCGCACATAATTGTTGAGCCAATCACATTCTCGATTCGTCCAGGCTAAAGCGCGAACATGATCCGCATCAGATTGAAACCCCTCTGACTTAAAGGCTGCCACCAAATGATGCAGCCATTCTGAACGATTAATCCACCAAACGCCTTTATCAAGGTTTTGCTGAGACTGTTTGGGAATAACCACCGCCGGATTGTAGACCGCCTGTCTTGCCACATCAACCAGTTCTGCGATCGGGTTATCTTTGGCCTGACGCACCACGTCTGTTAGCTCAGCTTTGTCGGTAATGTCAAACACCTGAGAGGCTGGTTCCCCAATTGGTGGGAGCTGTGCGGGGTCTCCCATACAGATGAGTTTTACCCGATTGCAGTGAGCCAGCCCAAACATGATGTGCATCCACAGCTCTTGATTGACCATAGATGCTTCGTCTAGCACAATGAGGTCATAGCGGGGTAGATAGTCTATCCCTTTGTGTTCTAGCTTCATGCCACCATCACGACTGGGCTTGAGCATTAGCCCTAGCAATTGATGAATGGTCATCGTATCGACCCATTGCAGATCCCACTCGCTTGCCATGCGCGACAGCACCTTGACGGCCTTATTGGTGGGGGCAGTTAAGGCAACCTTAATTCTCTTTTGCTTCGATTGAGCATCACGGATAAAGGACTGGATGGTGGTGGTTTTGCCTGTCCCTGCAAAACCCTGTAGCAAAAACAAATCTGCCTCTGAAGCCAGAAATTGTTTCATTTGCTTAACCGCTGCGCTCTGCTGCTCATTGAGGCTGAGCTTCATAAGTTACATAGACCTTTGGACAAGGATGATAAAGGTATTCTAATTTCTGTTGAGGCTCGAACGGTAAATGGGGCGATCGCCTCATAAAATAAGATTGCCCCCAAGCAAGAAGGGGCAATATCGCCGACCAATCGACCGTACATCAGGACGCCTTTATGCTGCATCAGGTTATGCAACGGGTTGGGTTAAAGCATTGGGTTAGCTGGCTCTTTGTATTGGGGTTAAGCATTTTACTATGGCTAAGCTGGGTTAGCCCTGCCTGGGCGAATGACTACACCAAAGAGATTTTGCTCAATGCCGATTTCTCTGGCAAAGACTTAACCGACGCAAGCTTTACCAAAGCCAATCTCAAAAATTCAACCTTTAAAGGGTCTAACCTGAGCGGGGTCAGCTTTTTTGGGGCAAACCTTGAAGATACAAACCTAGAAGGCGTAAATTTGAGCGTCGCTACTTTAGATTCGGCGCGATTGGTGCAGGCTAATTTAACCAACGCCATTCTAGAAGGTGCGTTTGTGTATAGCGCTCAATTTCAGGGTGCAATTATTACTGGCGCAGATTTTACCGATGTAGACTTAACCGATACGGTACAGGCTGCGCTTTGCAAGGTCGCTGAAGGTACAAACCCTACAACAGGACGAAACACGCGCGAAACGCTCAATTGTGCATAACTTAATGCAATGTTTATCTGGTTTTTAATGGCTTGAAAGTATTCTTCAATTGGCAAACTCGATTCCTCGCAGTCTGTCGGCTTTTTCTTGTAAATGTTGAAGCATCCGAGATTCTCCAATCCATTCATCAAGATCTAGCGTTTCTGACATTTCATCATTTTGGTAACGCCTCAGAAATTCTTGGGTAGAAACTTGATATTTTTCCTCAAACTCTTTCAGCCGTCGTTCGGTACGCTGAATTCCTGTTTCAGTGAGGCGAAGCGCTTCTGAAATTGCACCTTCAATCAGCGGCTTGAGGGATCCTGAGTCTTGAGAGATGAGCGTGAGTTCTGCCATGAGGGTCGATGCAGTTTTTGGACTATCTATGCTGACTCTACTCTAGCGCCACATTTAGAGGAAGTTTGACAGCGATCGTCCAGTCACCAGATTCTTAATCGTTCATCATCGTGGAATACAGTTATTGTCTGATAAGTCAGCAATTCTATAGGGTTTAGCCTTCATCTAGAGGAGGCATCCCAACCCCCAACCTCGACAAACATCTAGTCGCCACTTTCCTCGCAACCCATAGAATAGAAAGACCCTAAGGCAGTAATGCACAACTTTAAACTTTGAGCAATTTGATGAACTTTAACTTGAAACGCTGTATTGCTTTGCTGCTGATGGTTTTTAGCTTGTTGGGTTTTTGGCATCCACAGGTAAGTGCCCAACCCTTAGCCAAAGCAACCTTCGCTGGCGGATGCTTTTGGTGCATGGAAAAACCCTTTGATGTATTGCCTGGAGTCGTTTCCACAACATCCGGCTACACAGGTGGTAAAACAGAACGCCCCAGCTATCGTCAGGTATCTTCTGGCACAACGGGTCACGCAGAATCTGTGCAGGTGGTCTATAACCCGACGCAAGTAAGTTACGAGAAGCTTCTGGATGTGTTTTGGCACAACGTGGATCCGCTGGATGGGGGCGGACAGTTCTGCGATCGCGGTTCTCAGTACCGCTCTAGCGTCTTTTTCTATGACGAGGCGCAGCGTAAACAAGCCGAACAGTCTAAACAGACGTTAGAACAGGCTGGCATTCAGCCCATTGCCACCGAGATTGTTGCGGCAAGTGAATTTTATGCAGCAGAAAACTATCACCAAAACTATTACGAAACCAACGCGCTCAAGTACCGCTTTTATCGCTTTGCCTGTGGACGCGATCAGCGGTTGGCGCAAGTGTGGGGAGAGACAACAGATATCGCTCAGCAGTAGCAAATTGATGGTTAGCGTACAGCGCTGGCTCAGAAATCCTTTATTCTGGGGAGAGAAAAACAGCGCCACCCCCAAACCTGCACTTGTGAGGAGTTTCCATGAGTTATCGCATGAGTCGCCGTGCCTACGCGGATACCTTTGGACCAACCGTCGGCGATCGCATTCGTTTAGCAGACACTGAACTCTTTATTGAAGTTGAGCAAGACTACACTACCTACGGCGATGAGGTGAAGTTTGGCGGCGGTAAGGTCATTCGAGACGGCATGGGTCAATCCCCCATCACTAATAAAGATGGTGCCGTCGATGCGGTCATCACCAACGCCCTCATTCTGGACTGGTGGGGCATTGTTAAAGCCGATATTGGCATTAAAGATGGGCAGATTGCGGCAATCGGCAAAGCAGGCAACCCCTACATTCAAGACAACATCAACATCATTATTGGCCCTGGCACCGAGGCGATCGCCGGAGAAGGTCTGATCCTTACCGCTGGCGGCATTGATACTCACATTCACTTTATTTGTCCGCAGCAGATTGAAGTAGCGATCACCTCTGGTATTACCACTATGATTGGCGGCGGCACAGGCCCAGCGGCAGGTACCAGCGCCACCACCTGCACCCCTGGCCCTTGGTATATGCACCGGATGCTTCAGGCGGCAGATTCTTTCCCGATGAACATTGGCTTTTTAGGCAAAGGCAACAGCGCCCAACCCGATGGACTCGAAGAACAGGTGGAAGCAGGTGCGATCGGTCTCAAACTCCATGAAGATTGGGGCACGACCCCCGCTGCGATCGACACCTGCCTCAGCGTAGCGGATGACTACGATGTGCAGGTCGCCATCCACTCCGATACCCTCAACGAGGCCGGATTTGTGGAAGACACCATCGCCGCGTTTAAAGGGCGCGTGATTCACACCTATCACACCGAAGGGGCAGGGGGCGGTCATGCCCCAGACATCATCAAGGTCTGTGCGGAAGCAAATGTGTTACCTTCTTCTACCAACCCAACCCGACCCTACACCCTGAATACTTTAGATGAGCATCTGGATATGCTCATGGTGTGTCATCACCTCGACCCTAATATCCCTGAAGATATTTCCTTTGCCGAGTCTCGCATTCGCCGCGAAACCATTGCTGCTGAAGATATTCTCCATGACCTGGGCGCCTTCAGCATGATTTCGTCAGATTCCCAGGCGATGGGACGCATTGGCGAAGTAATTATTCGCACCTGGCAGACAGGGCACAAAATGAAGGTGCAGCGGGGGGCACTTGCTCAAGATTCTGAGCGCAATGATAATTTCCGTGCCAAGCGGTATGTGGCAAAGTACACGATTAATCCGGCCATTACCCACGGTATCTCAAACTACGTGGGTTCGATTGAGGTGGGCAAACTGGCCGATCTCTGTCTGTGGCGACCTGC
>JBGSVR010000492.1:0-4232 GCA_041752855.1 Thermosynechococcaceae cyanobacterium | reverse complement strand
GGATGGTACAGCTTTGACCTCATCGACTTAGAGGGTAATGAGGATGGGAATGGACGTGCTGGGTTAATGATTCACGGTGGTGGTACTGCTTGCGGGTGGCCTGGTGCTTGGGCAGCTATGCAGAGACTTTTCAACACGCTCGGCTGTCTCCGGCTGCACAATGTCCACTTAAGAGACAAGCTGCTGCCGCTGGTAGAGCAAGGCTCGGTTTATGTTTCTGTCTGGCAGGATGACCAATGAACACGGATAAACTTACCTCGGTTTTCGGCTTTGTGGCTTCGGTCAGTGGTGCGCTCAGTTCGTGCGGTGTTTATCCAAAGGTGACGGGCATCATCGCGGCGACGGCGACGGCTTCATGGGCATGGTTCACCAACAAACGGATCCCAAACTATCGCGGGTAGCTGTAAAATCATCTAACTGGGGATTCTATATAATTGAGGTCTAGTCAAATCGATCACCGCTTCAGGATACAGCAATGGCCTTCAATTGGTTTCGCCGACAGTATACCCAGCCAGATGATTCTTCGGAGCTAACCGTCGAGCCGACCGAGCGCACGAGTGAATCAAACCCTGAAGCAAAAGAAGCCGAACCGGAAGCCGACGCGGTACAGGAAGACTATTTAGCCTGGGCGAAGGCAGCCTATCAAAATATTCAGGAGCGACAGCAGCCCACGGATATTGACGTTCTTGAAGCCTCTGTATCTAGCATTGATGAAAAGCGCAGTGTTGATTTAGAGATTGATTCAGATATTAATCTGGCAGTCGATTCAAAGGTCGAGCAGGCCGCTGAACTCGGCAACGTTAGCGAACCTGTGGCTGAAGCTGAGGGTGTGGAAGTGCCTAATGCCGCTACCAGTGCAGAAGCGGTGGCTGTCTCTGAACCCATATCTGCTGCCGCTGCTTTACCTGCGTGGGCGAGAGCCGAGGCAGATCGCAAAGACCGCTTAGAACGCCTGAAGGCGACGGCACTCGAAGCAGAAACAGCGGCGACGGCAAACAGCCTCAAGGCGGTTTCTCCTATTTCGGCTGCGCCCGTAGTGCCTGTAGCATCGCCCCAGCCAGCTTCTGTCTCTGCTGACACCGATGGGGCGATCGCCTTTGATGATGGCTTCTTGTGGTCTGCGGAAGTCTTGGCATCTCAAGGCCGACGACCGGAAGACATTTCTGTTGACGAAATTAACTGGCTCCAAAAGCTGCGTCAGGGTTTAGGCAAAACCCGTCTAGGATTTGTCAACCAGCTTAAAGCTATTGTTGGGCAAGGGCCGCTTAACCAAGATGCGGTGACAGAGCTTGAGTCTTTACTGCTGCTAGCGGATGTAGGGGTAGAAGCCACCGACACCATCATTGAGGCATTACAGGCCAAGATGCGGCAAGAAACCCTGCCCCCTGATGCGGCGATCGCCTACCTCAAAACCATCCTCCGAGACATCCTAGATGCGCCCATTCAGAAAAACTATAGCCCCGTCTTTGCCCCCGAAAAAGACATCCTCAATATTTGGCTCATGACGGGTATCAACGGCGCAGGTAAAACCACCACCATTGGCAAAATTGCTCATGTTGCTACCGAATCCGGCTTTAACTGCTTGGTCGCTGCTGCCGATACGTTTCGTGCTGCCGCCGTACAGCAGGTCAAGGTCTGGGCAGAGCGCAGCAACGTGGAGGTGATTGCGAACCCTGGTCAAAATACCGATCCGGCGGCAGTAGTGTTTGATGCGATCGCCGCTGCCCAGTCTCGCAATACCGAGCTGTTATTGATTGATACCGCAGGTCGTCTCCAAAATAAAAAGAACCTAATGGACGAGCTGCGGAAAGTGCGCCAAATTATTGATAAAAAAGCGCCCCATGCCAAAATAGAGTCATTGCTGGTATTAGATGCAACCCTAGGTCAAAACGGACTGCGGCAGGCTCAGGTGTTCTCAGAAGCGGCTCAACTTTCTGGTGTCGTGTTGACGAAGCTAGACGGCACGGCAAAAGGTGGCGTTGCATTAGCCGTGGTGCAACAGTTGGGTCTGCCCATTCGGTTTATTGGCGCTGGCGAAGGCATTAAAGATCTACGCCCCTTCTCTAGCTACGAATTTGTTGAAGCCTTGCTAAGTAACTAAAGATTGGTATCTATAAAACGGGTTTCGGCTTCGCTCAACCCTCAAATTCCGTATTGGCGCGGGTTGAGCGAAGTCGAAACCCAAACCCCATCGATAATGTAATTACGCCCATCTACTTAACGAGCGTTAAAGCATCCTTCGTTTTGTTCACCATAAACAGACGTTTTATTGGTGAATCAACAGAACTTCCCTTGCAGCACACTTTTTTGCAGATAAGGGTGTTAAGCTGTCTGTTCAGAACATCTGATAGATTCGCCGAATTCGCTTTGGTCTTGTAATGGAAGGCGCACACCCACCCTTTTTGACTGCGGTTCCAACTCCTAGTCAATCCCCCGACACTCTAGAGCAGACGCTTCAGGGCATGACGACTACCGCGTCTGTATCCGCCTTAAAGAAATTGGTGGCGCGGCTTCAGCGTGAGCAAAGAAAGGTTCAAGACTTACTCAGTTCTCTTAGCTTTTCACTGCGTAGCTTTAATAATCTCAATCAATTTTTGGCACTCATTCCGCTAATCGTCAGTCGCGTGACGGATGCAGATGCAGCAGCGCTAGTTTTATTTCGGCCTAATGGTCAAGTTTTGATCGACCAGCTTTTTTTCCATGAGAGCAACCAGTCTCGCAATATTCGCTACGCCATTGAGTCCGCCATTGAGTCGCTTAACGGCAGCCCTGTGTTGCCCCACAAATATTCTGTGTTGCTAGAGCAGCAGTTAAGCCGACTGCTAAAGGATGAGTACCGCTGGTTTAGCACGGGTGTGTTAGTACGGCATGTTGAACTCCAAGAGCGTGGACGACTGTATCTGTTTAGCCGCAATTTCGACTACGAGTGGACTGAAACCCGTCAGAAGCTCGCACAGCTTGTCGCAGACCAGACCGCTGTGGCAATCGAAAACGACGATCTCAATGCCCAAGTGCGTAAACAAGAGCGACTCACCCGCGAGTTAGAAATTGGTGCTGAAATTCAGGCGCGATTACTGCCAAACAAATGTCCAGATATAGACGGGGTAGAGATAGCTGCCGTTTGTAAAACCGCAAGCCAAGTGGGCGGTGACTACTATGACTTTATTCCGGTTTCGTTTACGCACCCCACCAAGCAGCCTTACCAAAATGCCAATGCCGACCGCTGGAGTGTGGTTATTGGCGATGTGATGGGCAAGGGCGTTCCGGCAGGTCTTATTATGACCATGACGCGAGGGATGCTGCGTACTGACATCCTAAACCGACATTCCCCTGCCCGCATTTTGCAGGATCTTAACTCGGTGATGTACGGCGATCTAGAAACCTCTAATCGGTTTGTAACGCTGTTTTACTCAGAGTATGACCCCAAAACCCAAACGCTGTTTTACAGCAATGCCGCCCACCATCCCCCATTGCTGTGGCGATCGCATACCGACCGTATTGAGCGCCTAGATACAGACGGAATGCTGATTGGACTCGATATCAACACCGAGTTCTGCGAAAGTGAGGTTCAGCTTTACCCTGGCGATACCCTCATTTACTACACCGATGGGTTTACCGATGCAGCCAATCCCAGTGGCGATCGCTTTGAAGAAGAAAACTTAGAGAAGGCATTTTACGATGCCTGTCACCGCTGCCAAAGTCCGCAGGACATCTTAGACTACCTCTTTGCCCAGGTACAGTCCTTTATTGGACGACAGGGCATTCAGAATGACGATATGACGCTGATTGTGCTGAAGGTTAAGCATAAGTCTGTTGCGCTGCCTGTTCTTTAACGCAGGCTTTCAGTTAATCTTTAGTTCAGCAAGTACAGTATCCTGACAAAATGGGATGCAGGATTTACGCTGCGCAGCCCAATCGATTAACTTAGCTCATTATTTTCTATGGATCCCCGCTTTAAAGTTGAAGTCATTTCACAAACCCCCAACCCCCAGCAAATTATTTACATGGGGATGCACCAAGACTATGCCGAAGGGTTTGTCTACGACGAAAGAGCGCAAATTCCAGAGGAAGCGAAGGCTGGAGAATTAATTGTTAAATATTTGCTTCAGGGTAATCGAGGCCATTACGGGCCGTTTGAGCATCCACAGTTTGTATTAAACTTTGGCTACTTTCCCCATAGCGTGATGCAGCAGGTGCGCACACACAGGAATGTAAGTTTCGATGTTCAAAGT
>JBGSVR010000491.1:0-7110 GCA_041752855.1 Thermosynechococcaceae cyanobacterium | reverse complement strand
GAACACCACAAACATAAAAGGCTTCTCCCAACCTTTTCTGACTTAAGCCAAACCCAAACCCGCTACTATGGCACAACCGCTCTAACCTTTTACAAAAGAGATGATCAGCTAGATCATGCCCTTTCATGACGGATTCTAGGTCGTCCATGCTTCAGATTTCTCACGGCAAACTGAAGCGTCTCGCAAACTATGCTGTTCATCATTCAATAGTTCTACCCCTAGCAGCGGTGCTTAGCGTCATCGTGCTGCTGATTTCCCCCGTCGGTGAATTCCCCCTCAACGATGACTGGATTTACGCCAAAACCGTGCAGCACTTGGTTAACACAGGGCAATATCAAGCCCATCCCTACCTCAACGCAACGCTGATCGCACAAGCCTATTGGGGCGCACTCTTTTGTAAGCTGTTTGGCTTTAGCTTTACAACCCTCAGAGTTTCCACCTTGGTGTTGGCGTTGCTCAACGCCTGGGCGATCGCACAATGCGCCCTCATGATGGGGCTAAGGCGTAATCTAGCGCTGCTGTGCGCCATGCTCACAGCCACTAGTCCCCTGGTTCTACAGCTCTCCTATAGCTTTATGACCGATATCCCATTTTTGACGATGTCGAGTCTATCTGGGCTATTTTTCCTAAAAGTTTTGAAGCAGCCTAATCCCCAATGGGCGGCATGGGGCAGCAGCTTTGCAGTATTGGCCTTTCTGGTGCGTCAATTTGGCATTTTGCTGCCTCTGTCCTTTGTGATGACCGCCCTTGGGCTTGCGCTGTGCAAACAGTACGTTTTTTCTAAAGCAATGTGGGTTGCTGTACTGGCTCCTTGGAGTGTGGTTTTAAGCCTGTACGTCTTCTGGGGCAAAGTACTTACGTCCCAGACCCCCATTTTAGAATCGAGTGGTGCGCTTTACGGTACGGCGATGGATGCTCTGCGTCATGGCCCCGTTGCCCTTTGCTATATGGGTTTATTTACGCTTCCTTTAGGTATTGGCAGACTCTGGCAGCTTTGCAAAGGGGACAGTCCCTGGTCGCCAAAACGTTGGCGACTCATGCTGATTTTTTGCAGTGTTTCACTGTTTATTTTTGGGCTACCCCAGCTACTGTATTGGGTAAAGCGCTTGCTGTTTCAAGAAGACGCACTCTGGCTTAAAAATTATCCCGCTCGGATGCCGTTAATGGTCTACAGAAACCTCTTAGATCTAGGACTTGGCCCTCTACAGTTACCAGATCTGCATCCTACAACAACGCTCCAAATTCAGTCGGGGTGGTGGCCGATTACCTTACTCGCCCTTTTCGTTTCAGCACTTCTATTTTTCGTTCTCATCGATCTTTGGCAGACACTTCGTTATTCTTCCCCTCAAGTGTTACAGCCAAGCCCACATAAAGAGTCACCACAAAAGTCACAAACTGCACTCCATCAAGATTATTTTTTAGCGGCTTGGGGCATCCTCTCTTTAGCCGCAGCCTATAACCCTTGGCGGACAGTAACGGTAGATCGTTATCTGTTGCCAGCCCTTGTGCCCTTTATATTGCTGCTGGCTCGTGATGTTTCTCGGTATCGCCTGAAGGGAATCGTAGTACCTATGGTGCTTTCGACGCTTTTGATTGGGGTATTTAGTCTTGGTAGCCTTCAAGACTACTTAGCCTGGAACCGAACCGCTTGGGTTGCCCATCATTGGCTAGAGAACGTCTATGATGTCCCCGCTATTGCCGTCAAAGGCATTGATACTTTTAACGGCTGGTATAACAGCGAGGCATATATGGCAAAGCATCATACCCGAAGCTGGTGGAATATGAATGTTGATGGAAAAGGGGCTTGGGTGCTTGATGATCGGTACGTGATTGCTAACGAAGAATTACGCCCTGGTTATGAGGTGCTTGAACGTCTGCCCTATTTTTCCTGGTTGGGTCACAAAGGCCGCGCCATTCTCATTTTTAGGCGACGGGGAATTTGATCCATCCTGATGATCAAGAGTGCGTTTTGAGTCTGTGATCCTCTTAAAAAGAAACCTGTATGAAAATTACCTTTGTGATGGGCGGTCTTTCTTTTTCGGGTGGCGATCGCGTCATTGCAATCTACGCAGATCGACTAAGGCAACGAGGGCACACCGTACTGGTTGTTGCCAAAAACGCTTCTAAACCAACCTTTAAACAGCAGATTAGCGCCCTACTGAAGGGGAACGGCTGGATTACTCGACCGAGCAAAACCAGCTCTCATATTGATGAGATGAACATACCCTATGTGTTGCTAGATCACTCCCGTCCCGTGGTGGATAAAGATGTGCCAGACGCGGATGTTGTCATTGCAACCTGGTGGGAAACAGCAGAGTGGGTTGCAAAGCTTTCACCTCAAAAAGGGTCAAAAGTCTACTTTATTCAGCACCATGAAGTATTTGAATACCTGCCTCAAGCAAGAGTTAGAGCAACTTACACCTTACCGCTCCACAAAATTACGATCTCTAAATGGCTGGTCGATCTAATGAAAACTGAGTATGGGGATAACAACGTTGCCCTGATTCTCAATAGTGTAGATACCCAACAGTTCTATGCGCCCCCGCGTGGCAGACAGGATAGGCCAACGGTGGGAATGCTGTACGCCCCTCTTTATTGGAAAGGATGCGATGTCAGTTTAAAAGCATTCTCAATCGCAGCTCAAAGCATTCCTGGCCTGCAATTAGTCGCCTTTGGCTCCTATCCGGTTTCAGATACGATGCCGTTGCCTCAAGGCTCTGAGTATTTTCAAGAACCAGACCAACACCAGATTAGAGAGATCTATGCCCGCTGCGATGTTTGGCTCTGTGGCAGCCGCAGCGAAGGATTCCACCTGCCGCCATTGGAAGCAATGGCCTGCCGATGTCCTGTTGTTTCCACTACGGTGGGTGGACTGGTCGATATTGTGCAAGAAGGGATCAACGGCTATTTATTACCCATTGATGATGTAGACGGTCTGGCGCAGAAACTCATCCACATCCTGACTGCACCAGAAGGAAAATGGCAACAGATGTCAGATGCGGCTTATGCAACAGCCACTCAATATACTTGGGATGATGCGACCGATTTGTTTGAAGCCGCGCTATCTCACGTGAGCAGTCAGAACTCTGCAACAGTCATCAAAACTGCAACATAAGAAATGCGTTTTCTAGAAAAGATGGTTGAAGCCTTGCTCTAGAAATTCTGCGGAATGGATTGCCATTCAATCTTTGAACAACGTCTCAATGACCTACTCTATCTAGATCTCTCTTATCTACATTTATGTGTTTTTCTTAACACTTTTGTCATCGTGTTAAAGAAAATAGACCCATTTGGGTAATCTAAGGCTTAGCGCTCTATTTTTGACAAGATGATTTGAGGGATGCGAATGAATTTAATCAGATCCCATCAACCGCGCCCCCTTGAGCCGCCTGTTTCTTTAGTGAAGACAGCAGAAACCCAAGATTTTTTTGAACCTCGTTCTGAAATACCGTCTCTTGTGATTTCCTTAGTGATACCGGCTTATAACGAAGCTAAGATTCTCGGTGAAAACTTACGCCATATTGAGCAGTACACGCAGCAAGATCATCCTCGATTCACCTGGGAGTTTATCATTATCAATGATGGAAGCCAAGATGAAACGGGACATATTGCAGCTCAATTTTCTAAAAATAAGCCTAATGTGATTCTGGTTCATCATCCTCGCAATCAGGGCTTAGGACAGGCTCTAAAATCTGGCTTTGCCTATGCCACTGGGGACTATATTGTCACCTTAGATATTGATTTAAGCTATGCACTCTATCATATTGAAATTTTATTAGAGAAAATTATTGAAACTCAGGCTCAAATTGTAGTGGCATCTCCTTACATGGAAGGTGGGCAGGTCTCAAACGTTCCCTATATCAGAAAAGAACTAAGCATCTGGGCAAATCGCTTTCTTGCGGTTAGCGCAAAGCGAAGCTTGTCAACCTTTACCGGAATGGTTCGAGCCTATGAGGGGAGTTTCCTCAAAAGCCTTAATCTAAAGGCGATTGGAATGGATATTAATCCAGAAATTATTCATAAAGCCCAGCTTCTGGGTGCGCGAATTGAAGAAGTTCCCGCCCATCTCAACTGGTCTACGGAACGTCTGGAGTCTATTCAGCAAAGGCCGCGTAGACCCAGGGGCAGAGCCTCAAGCATGAAAATATTGCGTCATACTTGGGCGATTCTCTTTTATGGGTTTATTTTTAGACCCGTTATGTTTTTTATTCTGCCTAGCCTGATTTTGTTTTTACTTTCGCTTTATGCCAATGGCTGGGTGTTGATTCACTGCTGGTCTAATTATCAACTATTGCTCCAGTCAAATCCCTATCCTGACCCGACTGTAGCAGTTGCTGAAGCATTTCAGCAGGCACCTCATGCCTTTGTAATTGGAGGAATGTCTTTGATGCTCTCTATCCAGCTTTTTAGCTTGGGTATTTTAGCAGTTCAGAGCAAAAGCTACTTTGAAGAAATATTTTATCTGGCGAGCGCAATTTATCGCCAGAATATAAATATAAAGTCAAGGAGAGATTGAGAAACTAAGTATGAATATTGTATAAACTTAATTCAACAAAAATAATTTAAGTTAGCTTTTAAGCCTTTTTAATTTGCCATTGAGTCATAAACCCTAAGGAAATTCAAATGCTTGTTCAAGACCATCGCTTAACGTTACCTTCCGATCAAGATGCATCCGGTCGCACCCTTGGAGCTGAAGAAATCCAGCTTCTGATGGAGGCAGTTCATAGCGGCACATTAACCAGTACAAAAGGGACATTTGTTAAGCAGCTTGAGCAAAAATTTGCAGACCTGATTGGCGTGAAGTATGCCTATGCCTGTGCCTCAGGCTCGGCTGCGGTACACACGGCGATCGCCGCCATTGACCCAGAACCTGGGGATGAAATTATCACCACTTCCGTAACAGACATGGGAGCCTTAACGCCCATTTTGTATCAGACCGCCATCCCTGTGTTTGCCGATGTGGATCCGCGTACCTGGAATGTGACAACAGAGACAATTGAGAAGTGCATTAGCGATCGCACTAAAGCCATCATCGTCACCCACCTGTTTGGCAATCCCTGCGAGATGACGGAAATTATGGCGCTGGCAAATGCGCGCGGCATTCCGGTGATTGAAGACAGCGCCCAAGGATTTCTCGCCACCCATAGCGGTCAGGCTGTGGGCGGCATTGGAACCATTGGCTGCTTTAGTTTGCAGCAGGGTAAGCACATCACTACAGGCGAAGGCGGCATTGTCACGACTAACGACGAGGTACTAGCCCGCCGCATGTTCTTATTTATCAATAAAGCCTTTGGCTATGGCGACCCTAATCCTGACCATTACTTTATTGCGCCCAACTACCGCATGTGTGAGCTTCAGGGTGCGGTGGCGGTTGCTCAGCTCGCGAAGCTTAAAGACATTGTGGCAAAGCGGCAATCCAGCGCCCAAAAGTTGACGGCGATGCTCCAGGGCATTGCTGGCATTGAAACGCCTTGGCAAGACTCTCGCAACACCCACGTTTTCTGGAAGTATTGCCTGAGTGTAGATGCTCAGAAAATTGCCGAGGGTGCGGTGGGTTTAGCAAAGCGTCTTAAAGAAGACTTCGGCATTTTTTCAGCCCCGCGCTATATTCAAAAGCCTGCGTTTCAATGTGCCGTGATTCAAGATCAGCGCACCTTTGGCAATTCTCGCTTTCCGTTTAATTTGGCAAGACCAGAGGCGGTCGATTACAGCCCCCAGAAGTTCCCTGGTACTTTTGCAGGGTTAGAGCGGGTGCTGGTACTGCCTTGGAATGAAGCCTATACCGATGAGCATATTGACTACATTGCACGGGCGCTGAAGATGGCGATTTCTGATTTGTCGATGTGACGTGGATGAATAGACCTCTTGCACGAATATGACCCTCACCCCCAGCCCCTCTCCCAGAACGGGCGAGGGGAGTCGGAATTAGCCCTTCTCCCCTAGTGGGAGAAGGGTTGGGATGAGGGGGTTGGGATTGATGCAAGAGGTCTAATGAAGAGGGCAGGTTTGTCCGAAGGGTGCGGGATTGATACAGCAGTGGTGTGCTAAACCTGCCCCTACGACATGCTCTGGTTGTGTAATTGAACTGTTATTGAAAGGGTGAACAAAAATGTCTGAAACAAAAGTCAAGTTTGGGTTGGTGGGGGCAGGCGGCATTGCTCAAGCCTATGGTCAAGCCTTTGCACAGACGCAATGGGCAGAACTGGTGGCGATCGCAGATCTGCGACCCGAAGCAGCCACCGCAATGGCAGAAACGCTCAAGTGCGAGGCGTTTACATCCCACCAAGTCATGCTTACCAGCGTAGAACTGGATGCTGTTGTCGTGTGTACACCGCCTTCGACTCATCCCAGTATCTGTATAGAGCTGGTACAGCAGGGTAAACATGTTCTGTGCGAAAAGCCCTTTAGCATTAATCTACAGAGTGCTTTAGCCATGAAGGCCGCTGCCCAAGAAATGGGCGTACTGCTCACCATGGCCTCTAAGTTCCGCTATGCCGAGGATGTGATTCGGGCAAAGAGCATTGTAGAATCGGGCATTTTGGGCGAGATTGTGCTGTTTGAGAATGCGTTTACGTCTCGAGTAGACATGTCTAGCCGCTGGAATGCAAACCCTGAAATTAGCGGGGGCGGCGTTTTAATGGACAACGGCACCCACTCGGTGGACATCATGCGCTACTTTTTAGGGCCTTTGGCAGAAATTCAGGTTGTAGAAGGAAAACGTACCCAAAATTTAGCCGTAGAAGATACAGTGCGAATTTTTGCAAAAAGCAACAGCGGCGTGATGGGCAATATTGACCTTTCCTGGAGCATCAATAAAGAACTCGACTACTATCTGCGAATTTACGGCTCTAACGGCACCATTTCAGTGGGTTGGAAAGAATCTAAGTATCGTCAAAGTGCCAGTCAAGATTGGGTGGTATTTGGGCAGGGCTATAACAAAGTGCAGTCATTCCGCAGCCAAATTTAAATCTTCTCGAAGGCAATTCTGAAACAGGAGCCGCTGCTGATTACGATGACAGATGCGATCGCCTCCGTTGAAGCCATCGAAGCAGCCTACCAATCGCTCAACCAAAATCACTGGACACCCATTCACTCATTTCTATCAGACTA
>JBGSVR010000490.1:0-4881 GCA_041752855.1 Thermosynechococcaceae cyanobacterium | reverse complement strand
AATTTAAGAAGGGTTGTGACAATCCAAGTCCAAAGCGGTAGATTTGGTGGCTGCGCTATGACAACAGCGCCTTGCCTATCTCGGAATGTCTTATCGAAAAGAGTGCTTTGCATTGTTTTGAGCATAATTGTCGCTCTCAGCTTATCTTGAACGGTTTTCCAGTTCCTCCCTCTTTCGCCTTACCTTGCCCCAGAAGCCAGAATGACCGGAGCTTTGACGCAAAGTTAAGTCATAGCTTTTGCAGCAATCCGATCAATCCCATCAAGAATAGGCTTGAAACGCTTGTCTTCTGAGGTTGAAGCCAAAGCTTTGATAGTCTCTCCGTGCGCCAAAAAAAACAGCTCTATGGGTTGAATCTTCAATACTTTCGACAATTTTCGGAGCGTACTGTCTGTGGGATTGCCTTGGCTCAGGCAAATTCTTCTAAGGCTTGGATGCGTGATCCCAGCCGCTTTGGAAAGTTCGCGTAGGCTTGTCCGGTTGTCCCGCATGTGTCTCAGAATCACCTTGCCCAGTACAGAGCAGTCTTCTGGCTGGATCTTTAAAAGCGTCATCTTTTTTAGTTCTTAGTCCGCTACTTTGTTTTTGTTCGATTGCCTATCTTCCGCAGCAGAATCACCAAAATTCGTCCTCCATCAAACGGCGGCACGGGCAGCAGGTTCACCAGTCCAAAGCTCAGGCTCAAAAAGGCAAGCTGCTGATCAAAGGCCAACGGCGGCAGCGGTGCCCCAGTGCCCCCAATCCCAAACAGCGTAGCCCCGACCCGCGCTGCTAAAAACCCTGCCCAGTGCCCCAACTCCATAACCGTCCCCCAAAGCACGGATTCCACTGCCTCACCCTCAGACAATCCCCGTACAACTAGCAGGACATAGGCAAAGCTGATATTGGCGATCGCCCCCCCAGCCAAGAACACAAGCTGATGCCACACAGGATGATTCTGAACGAGTCTGGGGTTTTGGGCATTCAGACTATCCCGTTTGGCGATCGCTGGCCTCACATGAGCCGCGACAGGCCATAGGTGAGCGCTGTAGTCGATGCCATTGCGGTGCCATTTCTTCAGCACAGGCCCCAGACCAATACTGAACTCGGTAAGCTGAATGCCCAGCCATCGCGCCGCCCAGAAATGCCCCAGCTCATGCAGCACGATGATCGCGGGTAGAAACAACACAAGCAAGGCAATCCCGATCAGCATTGGCTAAAGCTCCCAATCTATATCTTGCTTAGGTTTAGCCTTAACTTTAGCGATCGCCTCTTGAGCCTCCGGCGCTGGTTCCGGTACTGATTCAGTAGGTACCTGATTCGGTTCCTGTGTTTTTTCCGGTGCTGGCTGGCTAGTCCGCGTTTGCATTTTGATTCGGCGCTGACGGATTCGGGCGATCGCCTCATTCACCTGATTCATCATCTCACCCGTACTCAGTGCCCCCTGTTGCCCCTGGTCAACCATCACTAACTCAGATTCAGATTCTGGTTCTGCTGGCAGTGGGTGCGAGAGCAATTGCTGAATGCCCTGGCGATCGCGTTCCGGTTCATAGCTCACCCCTAGATGCTCTTGCACTCCATTAAGGCTATACGCTGGCCCCAGCTTCCCACCAGGAAAGGCAACCCCATCAATCCCATAGCTAATCCCCCTTGCCCTCCCTTGCTCCAATCCATGAAGCTGAACCGAGGCACCACCCCGCTGAAGCCGCTCCACAAAACCCGTCATCGTCGGCTTACCTTCAGCCGCTTTCTGGATAATTTGCCATAGCTTTTCCTTCGGCAGCAGCTTACCACTTCGCTCCTTCAGCCTGTACTCACCAGTCGTTAGATTATGGCGCAGCTTTGGCGGACGTATAGTAGTCTGTCTCAAGCCTAGTTCTCGCTCTATCTGTTGCTCTATATTCCGCAGCCGCTTTCTGATGAACCCGTCATCAACCCATCTCCCATCGAGGGCGATCGCACTGGTCGCAATATGCCAATGCTGCACTCCATTCTGATGTTCACGGTCATGATGCTGAGTAATAAAGTATTGGCACTTTTCATGTCCTGCCAATTCCAGCAGCCGTTTAGTAGCGGCGACAATTGTAGGGCGTTCAACTTTCTCACCCGCTGGCATTGAGACGCAATAATGACAAACTCCATTCTCAACCCTTGGATTTAACTCATGAGAGAACTGAAATTCTTGAGCCAGTTCTACAGCATGTCGTCCACTCATATTCGTATAGAGGATAGGTCGCCCACCATCCTCAAGTTGCTTCATTGGGTCAAGGATATACTCACACAACCGCAGTGCATTATTACCCTTCACAGCTTTGACGCGCATAAAACCTCCAAATTTTCTATTGATTTTGCTCGAAAGATTGTCTCAGCCGATTAATCGCAATGTCCCTACGGATCTCATGCATCAGCTCAATCGTCTCTAGAATCATGGCTTCACTTGCCAGCTTCTCCGCATTCCCTGGTTCGCCTTGCCAGCGTTCTATCATGTCGCCCAATCGCTGATAGGTGGCAGCATTCAGTAGTGGCCCATCTGCTTTATGTCGCATGAACCCATACTTCTCGGAGTTCCCTCCCAAAAGAAGCGTTAGACCATACTCACTTACAGAATCAGCCCCTGCTAAGTCAGCACCTCGCTGAATCCTCTCTTTCTCATCCAGTGTGCAACGGATTTTGATGCACTCTGTCTTACGCGATCGTTTTACGTCGGTCATAGCAGCTTGTAATTTATAAAAGTTTTAGACTCGTAAACCCCAAAATGAGGGCCACAATTGCCACATCTTGCTGTGTCCCTAGACATAGAAAAACTGTTACCTTTTCCGTCACCTTTTTTGAGATGTGGGAAGAGATAGATTTGAGATTTTGATTGGGATGCTTCTGAGTAAATTATAGAGCAGTAAATGAGATTGTCAGGTGATTCCTGTTGAGATATCTTTACACCTGCACTTGAGACTGATTTGAGAGGAGATTGTCCTCTTATCGTTACCTAAGATATGGCTGGAACTGAGATTAGATTGAGATTAGTTTGAGGTTCAATTGAGATAGTCCTTACTACTCGACTGTTCATGTACTGGGATTGTATTGAGCAGAAAATGAGATGAATTCATTCCATAGAATGAGGCTCCACAAAGCTATGCCAGCGTTCATCTTTTGGTATTTAATTGAGGCTGAGACGGCTAACCATTGAGATTCAATTGAGATAGCTAATTTCAAAGACTGTTACAAATCTGAGGCAAGGATAGGTCAAAGCTGTGAACTCCTATTGGGATAAGCTTTTCACTACTTTAGTCACTCTCAAATTCCATCAATTGAGATATATTTGCCCCCCATTCATTTCAGGAGGTGTGGACAAAATGAGAAAAAGTGATAACCTATTGTGTGTAAAGCTTAAACCACAATTTGAGGCCACTCTTACACCTAATGGGTGTCAGAGGCGTTTGAGTAAAGTTACTTCTGAAGTTATCTCTCGTGAGATAGCTTTGAGATAGTTTTGCGATAAAAATTACATCTTTCTAATGTCGCTGATTGCGATATCAATTTGCTGTGGTTGAGATTTTAATCAGATAAAAATCAAGGATTGAGATTGGTCTTGGTATGCAACCAGTAGATCGAGAATCACTCAAAAAATTCAAAGCGCGTCTTCTAGAGGAAAGGCGCACAGATCCGGTATGTGCTTCAAAGGAGGCCGTTAAAGCATCGTTTAGCACCATTTCCAAAGCGAGGGAGCGACGGGTTAACTGGGACAGAATAGCTGAGCTTTTGATGGAGACAACCGAAATCAAACTCAGCAGCAGCACCCTCAGACGCTACTACTACGAAATATCTCAAGAGCGGGAGAAAAAATTATCGCCCAAGACCACTAATGCATCTACGCCGTCTAAAAAGCGTACTAAGAAAGCTGCAACCCTCTCTGAGGAAAGCCTGAACCCAATACCTCTAAAGACTACAGAGTTAGACAACGATTCGGGAGCATCAACGAATGGGTCTGAATCGGGGTTGATTCATGAATCCAAAGAAGATGAGCCAAGCTCCATAGTTGAGGAGGCTTTGCGTAAAAAAGGTTCCTTTGAGCACTGGCAAGAGCCTGTGTTCAACGTAAACCGAGTCCGACCCGTTGATACAGAAATATAAATTCTTAAGGATTATGTATGGCTGCTACTAAACCACTCAAGCGGATTGTCATTACTCTCGGAGGCAAGGGCGGGACAGGGAAAACTCTATTCAACCGCACTTTGTACTATTACCTTTTGAACTTTGGCGTACAGTGTACGGGCTACGATGCCGATATCGAAAATCCAGAGTTTTCGGGCTATCACAGTGATGAAAAGACAAAAATACGTTTGATGAACTTTTTGGATGTGTCAGCGGTTAAGAGCTTATTTACTGAAATCGAGTCAGAAAAGCCGGATGTCGTGTTAATTGATTTGCCAGGAGCTTCTAGTAAAGATACCCGTGACCAGATCCAACGGTTTGATAGCTTTAGGTTATCCGAGGACTTAGGCTATCGGCTGACCATCGCTACGGTGATGAACATCGACTACAACACCATCAACAGTCTGCAATGTATGCAGGACTTTTGCAGAAATGAGTTGGACTATGTTGTGGTCAAATCTCAACTATGGCGGCAGTCAGGAAATGACTTTACTCGGTGGGCAGCTTCACAGACACGCAAGCAATTTCTGGAATTTAAGGGCATTGAAATCGAGATGCCAGTTCTAGAGCTATCGGTCTTTGACGTGATCCATGAGAAAAACGCCTCATTCTTCCAGATAGATCAGGAAATGGTGTCTCATATACAGCAAAGGTTTGGCGCGTTATTCTAGGATCCAATCGACGATGGATTTGCCTGGTTTTCTTATAAGTCCCAAAATGAGTTCGTTTTGGCTACTCCTTCGAGGTGCCTCA
>JBGSVR010000489.1:0-9832 GCA_041752855.1 Thermosynechococcaceae cyanobacterium | reverse complement strand
ATCTTCTTGAGGCGACCAGCCTAGTTCCTGATGGAGCTTACTAAAGTTGATCGCATACCGACGATCATGCCCAGGACGATCCGTGACGTAGCTCACCAAATTGAGGTGAGGTGCATAGGCAGAATTCGGCAGTAGCTCATCTAAAACCTGACATAACTGCTGCACCAGCCATAGGTTTGTCCGTTCTGCTGCACCGCCCACGTTGTAGGTTTCGCCAGGTCTACCTTTTTGGGCAACTAAGGCGATCGCCCTACAGTGGTCTTCCACAAACAGCCAGTCCCGTATATTCTGCCCATCTCCATAAACCGGAAGGGGCTTACCTTCTAAGGCATTCAAAATCATCAGCGGAATCAGCTTTTCTGGAAACTGATAGGGACCGTAGTTATTAGAGCAATTGGTAATGAGCGTCGGCAAACCATAGGTATGGAAATAAGCTCTCACTAAATGGTCAGAGCTGGCCTTAGAAGCAGAATAGGGGCTGTTAGGCGCATAGGGAGTCGTTTCAGAAAAGGCATCATCGTCTAGCGCTAAAGAGCCAAACACTTCGTCGGTTGAAACGTGCAGAAATCGAAAGGCTGCTTGAGCGTCTTTTGCTAACCCTTTCCAGTGGCTGCGCGTTTCTTCTAAAAGATTGAACGTCCCCATCACGTTGGTTTGCACAAAGGCATCAGGGCCGTCAATTGAGCGATCGACGTGGGTTTCTGCCGCAAAATTTAGAATGGTATCCGGCTGGTACTGGGTGAGAAGGTCGCGGACGAGGGGGCGATCGCCAATATCCCCTTCCACAAACACATGGAGTGGGTCAGACTCCAGCGTTTTCAGCGTGACTAAATTTCCGGCATAGGTGAGCTTATCTAAATTAATAATGCGAACGTCAGACAATTTCCGCTGCTGAAGGACAAAATTGCCCCCAATAAAGCCAGCTCCACCCGTCACCAAAATCGTTTTCATAGGTTAAAAAAATAGATCAACACCAAAAATACTTACTTTGTCAGAATAATACCTTGGCGCACGAGTGCATCCATCACTTCATCCACACAAGTTTCCAAGGGTTTGGCGCCCGTCTCTACCACTAGTTCCGCAGCCTCAGGCGCTTCATAGGGCGAAGAAATACCAGTAAACTCCGTAATTTGGCCAGAGCGCGCTTTTTGATACATGCCCTTCACGTCACGCCCTTCACAGACGGCTAAGTCAGCCCTACAGTAAATTTCAAAAAACTCACCCTCCCCCACCATCTGCCGAACGCGATCGCGATCTGCCCGAAAGGGAGAAATAAAGGCCGTCAGCGTAATCACTCCAGCCTCAATAAAAAGCTTGGCAACTTCTCCCACACGCCGGATGTTCTCAGTCCGATCCGCCGCAGAAAAACCCAAATCTCCACAAAGACCGTGGCGCACATTATCGCCGTCAATCACAAAGGTGTGGCACTTGTTCTCATAAAGGCGAGCCTCTACCGCATGAGCCAAAGTCGATTTGCCTGCGCCAGATAGCCCTGTAAACCATAAAATCACGCTTTTATGGGCATTCTGAGTCTCACGATCAGTGCGAGAAACCGTTGCATGATGCCAAACAACATTAGTAGACTGCATCGATATTAAATCTCTTAATCAACAGCACAATAACAAAACGCTTTTGAATCAGCCCATCCCTAACGCTAAGATTTTGGCGTAGAAGAAGAGCGCGAGGGCTTAATCTCTTCCGGCAGGCTTGCCGCAGACTTGCCATTTCGAGAAATCGGATCGGGCGCTTCCGCTTCCGCTGCATAGTAGTTTTTGGCATGGTAGTAATAGTAGCTATTCGGCTCATTTTCTGGAATAACGCCATTAAGGATCAAGCCCAGGATATTTGCTCCTTTTTCATCTCCCTGTCCACCCGCTTTAGCCAAAGCCGCCTTCGCAGATTCTGCTGAAGCAGAGGTGAGTACCCCTGGACGTGCCACCATCAAAATGCCATCCGTCATTTGAGCCAGCAAGAGAGCATCTGATGCCACGGCTAAAGGCGGCGTGTCAATCAACACAAAATCGTAGATCTCACGCCATTCGTCAATTAAGCTTGCCATTCGATGAGAGTCAATCAGCCGGATCGGGTTGGGCGGAATCACCCCTGCCGTAATGACGTCAAGCTGCTCATTTTCTGAGCGCACTACCCCAGACCACTTCCCTGGCTCTACCAAAATATTGGTCAAACCCACAGAGTTGGGCAACTCCCAGATTTGATGCTGAGAAGGTCGCCGCAGATCGGCATCCACCAACAAAACGCGGTGGCCCATTTCAGCTAACACTAAGGCCAAGTTAGCCGTTGTGGTTGACTTACCTTCTTGTGGCACAGAACTAGTCAACACCATCACGCGGGGTGGGTTGTCGGAACTCAGAAATTTGAGATTGGTTTGAAGCATCCGATAGGCTTCACTAATCGCAGATCGCGGCTCGTCCCGGACAGGGAGGGGCTGTCTTGCACGCTCTAGAACCTTTGCGTTGACCTTTTTCTCTCCCTTGAGCTGAGGAATGGTTCCTAACACCGTAATGTCAAAAATGTTCTCCACTTCTTTGACGGTCTTGACTGAGTTGTCTAGCGCCTCTAGCAGCAGTGCTGTCCCAATGCCTAGCAACAGACCCATTACGGTTCCAATCGCAAGATTCAGCAGAATTTTAGGCGATATCGGCTTTTCTGGCGTAACGGCGGCCTCAATGGGCAGCACATTACCCACATTTTGGTTTTCAGAAATTCTGAACTGCTGAAGACTCTTCAATAATCCTTCATAGGTCGCTTTGGCAATGCCCAGCTTACGCTGGAGTTCACTTTGAAGCTGCTCTAGGCGCGGCAGCACCGTCATCCGCTGGCGATAAAAATCTTGGGTTTGCTGAAGCGTATTGACCTGATTGCGTAGCCCCAGACGCTCCACCTCGGTTTTAACAAAGGTCTCTGTTAACCCCTGCTGAGTCTGGCTAGACTGCAAGGTCTGTAAAGACGGGGTTTTGACTAACGAATTGCCCACCACCTGCCCCACTTGGGTCTGAAGCAATGTCTGAAGTGCCGTCTGCTTTTCTTCAAGGTCTAAGATTTGAGGATGACCCGCCTGAAGCGTCGTCTTTGCCGTAGCGAGAGTGCGCTGAGTATCTTGAAGTTCCGTCAAAGCCTTTTGGACGGCTGGAGACTGACTTAAAGAGTTAACTTCTAGTGCCTGCTTGGGCGGCAACCCCACTTGGTTGCCCAATGCCTGGGAGCGAGTCTCTGCACTCGCAAGCATAGCTTGTGCTTCGGTAAGCTGCTTCTGAATTTCGCCAATGCCCTCTACCGCAGCTCTTGCTTCGTCTGGTAAAGAGATGACTTTACTCCGTTCTTTGAATTGCCGCACGGCGCCTTCATAGCGCTGCACATCTCGTTCGGCAGGCGGGAGCTGGGTTTCGATGAATTTGCGGGCCGCTGTTGCCTGGGCGCGCGTTCGTTCGACGTTGTTGGCGCGGTAGATCTCAATCAGCTTATTGACGACCGCCGTGGCCTGTTGAGCATCGGTGCTTTTATAGGAGATTTCGATAATATCGGTGTCTTTTGTATTGGAAACCGCCAGCTTTTTTAAAAATGCCTCTAGCTTTAGCGTTTTGCCATCGTCATCTTGCAGACGAAGGCTTTGAATGACGGGCAGCGCAACGGGCGCGGACTTAATAATTTCTGCTTCGGTACTGATGGGGTTACTTTTTTGACCAAGCCCAGCCAGTTCACCTAAGCTGCCGAGACTACTTCCTTCTAACGCAGACGAAATGCCGCTATCTTTTTTCAGCAGCACTTTGCCTTCGGCTTCGTAGATTGGCTTTTGCAAAAATGTAATGAGCGCCGTTAGCGTGGTTACGCTGCCCATCACAAGTAGAGCCGGTAGCCAACGACGACGCAGAATCAACCAGTATTGCTTTAAGTCAATATACTCTTCTGTATATTCCATGCTGTATATAAGACTGAATAAGGCTCAGAATAAAGACGAAGACCGAGGGCGGTTGGCGGCTGACGTATAGAATTAAAACAGGATTGAGGGAAGCTTACCCTACATTAACAGCCCGTGAGAGTGCATTTTGCCGTTGTATATGATTTGATAGTTTGCCTAGAAAGGCAAACAGTGATTTTATAAATTGCTTCGCTAGGCAAACAGCAACAATACTGTATCTCTTTCGTCAACCTTTAACAAACGGCTTCATTTTAGATAAATCTTTCTAGATGAGCCGTTCTTCTGCTCTTAACCACTGCGATTGAACGAACGTATGCCTGAAAGATTTTCTTGGATTTTGCCTCAAAAGCTGGCTGTTGGCTCTTTTCCCAATGCAACGACATCGGTGTCGCAGTTGCGCCGTGAGGGTGTTACTGCCGTACTAAGCCTGACGGAAAATCATGAGCGTTTGGTTCCTGATGATGTGGCGCACAGTTTTCTTTGGGAGCAGGTTCCAATTCCAGATGGATACAAGGGCGGCATTCCAACGGAGGCTCAGTTTGCCCAAACCCTTCAGATTTTAGACCGCTGGTATCGCAAAGGGCATGTGGTTTATGTTCACTGCTGGGCTGGGGTGGGTCGGTCGGCATCGGTGTGTGCGCTATATGTTGCCCATCGACAGGGACTCTCGCTAAAGGATGCGATCGCCCTTGTAAAGTCTCAGCACAGCTACGCGTCGCCAGACCCTCATCAAATTGAGGTCATGCAAAGATTCTTGACTTCGTCACTGACGGAGTAGCGCACTTCAGCAATGTGGTTGTGAGCGTCTACTAAGACGACCGTGGGCTGGTACTGTGCCATTTCGGCTTGGGCGTACTGGGCATAGGTCATGATGATAATGCGATCGCCTTTTACGCCTAGCCGAGCCGCTGCACCATTCAGCTCGATGATGCCAGAGTGGGCGACGGCAGGAATGGCGTAGGTAATCAGGCGTTCGCCGTTGTTGACGTTGACGACCTGAACCTGCTCATAGGTCAAAATGCCGGCGATTTCGAGTAAATGCTGGTCAATGCTGATGCTGCCCACATAGTCTATATTTGCACCTGTGAGCGTGCAGTTATGGAGTTTTGCCTGAAGGAGGGTTCGCTGCATATTGCTAATCATATCGTGCCGAGGATTGTGCCGATAGGTTAGGGCAGGGGGCTGAGTTAAACTGGACAGGATTGTGATGCGCTAGGCTCAATTTCGATGGTAAAAGCGGCTGAACCCATTGATACTCTAAGTTGGACATCCCAAACTCAGATTCGTCAAAGTTGGGAAGGATTGCAGTGGCAGCTCTCGCAATGGCTTAAGTCTGACCCTGGCGCTCAGAATGCCCAGCAGTGGGGTTGGGTGCTTCCGGTGTTGCTCTGGACGCTGCGAATATTGGGGCTGATTTTATTGGCGGTGGTGATCTTTTTTCTGATGCGGCAGAGTTGGCAATGGCTAAGGTCATGGTTAGTCCGTACCTCCGGTGATCGGCAGGTAGAGCCACAGGAGCCAGTGCGATCGCGGTTGGATTGGCTGGCGATCGCCCAAGAAGCCCAAAGCCGTCAAGACTACCATCGCGCTTTTGAAGCGCTGTACAGGGCGCTACTGGTACAGCTTCACGAATCTGATGTGCTGCGCCAAGATACGGCACGAACCGACCGTGAATATATCAAAGGACTCGACCAGGTTTGGAGCTTGACGGACAAACCCCTGTACCTGCGAGACGATTGGGTCACGCTCTTTAGAACCCATGAATCTCTCTGTTTTGGGGGTGGTGTGCTTCAGCAAAGACATTTTGATGAATGTCGAGCCGCCTACGACAGTCTTGCACCCTACCTTGCCGTGAACCCACGATTGTGACTTTGCCCACTAGACTTCTTGCCTTAATCCTATTCCCCTCATCCCTTTCTTATAGCCAAAGGCTTTACCCTTCTCCCACCAGGGGAGAAGGGCTAATTCTGACTCCCCTCGCCCGTTCTGGGCGAGGGGTTGGGGGAGAGGGTCATATTTGTGCAAGAGGTCTACTAACTCTTCAATAACCAATTGAACATCTATGACTGCGACTGAATCTACCCAAAAACGATCTTCTCGCTGGTTTACCAAAGTGCCCTTGTGGGGATGGACTTTAATCGGGCTGCTGTGCCTTACCCTTGTTGTTTCTATCGCTGCCCCTAAGTCTTACCCGAAAGGCTCTAGTTACGACAGCTCTTTGAGTGGCTACGCCCAATGGTATGGGTTTATGGAATCTCAAAATCACCCCGTTAAGCGGTGGCGACGCGCCTATAGTCAGCTCAAGGGAGAAAAACAGACGCTGATTCAAGTAGCGGATGTAGACGGGTTTCAGGAGCCGAATCTTGAGTCTGCCGAAATTCTAGATTGGGTCAAACAGGGCAACACCTTAATTGTGCTGCGATGGGGTGGCGAAGTCTCAGGCGCACCGTTTCGGTCTGGTCTGACCACGCCAAAGGGGGCTGTGCAAATTGAAACGACGCGACGCTATCAAAATCAGTCAGAAAATTTTGATAATGGACTGCTTAAAGATAGCTTTGGGACGGCGATTGGATCCGAAACTCTTGAAAAGGGGACGGTGATTAAGAGTGTATATCCCTGGATTGGTTCAGGCATCTATGCTCAAAAGGGCGCAAACTTTCAGGTGCTGGCGGATTTAGCGACAAAGCAGCAGGGAACTATTTGGGTAGATGAATGGCTGCATGGATACCGTGACTTAGAGCCAAAAACAACCCTTGCCAAGGCAAAGCCTCAAGATTTATGGAGCTATTTTGCCCGTCGCCCTATTGCGGTGATGGCAGGCCAAGGGGTGCTATTGCTGGCACTGCTGCTATGGGGTCAAAATCAGCGGTTTGGGGCACTTCTACGCATTGCGCCGCCACCGCGAAACAGCAGTGAGCAGTACATTCAGGCATTGGCAGATACCCTCAATACCCACGGGCATACTGAGTATGTATTGGCATTGCTGGGTCAATCTCTGCGCGATCGCCTCAAATCTCGCTTGGGTATTGTTGGCGCGGATGGGTCGGGGGAAGCAGATGGGGCGATCGCCACAGAATGGGCGGTAGTGACTGGACGACCTTCCTCAGAGCTATTAGAGTTATTAAAGCAATCTAGGGCGCAAAAGCGACTGAGAGACAGTGAACTTTTAGCCTGGGTGCAGCAAGCCGATACGATTCTGCGAGGACTATCTTGAAGAACGCCTTTCAACAGCTCCGCACCGAAATTAGCACCGTTATCTTAGGCCAAAGCGCCGTTGTGGATGCCTTACTTGTGGCGCTCCTCGCCGAAGGGCACGTCATTTTAGAAGGGGTTCCAGGTACCGCCAAAACGCTGCTGGTCAAGCTTTTTGCAACCCTGATTCAGGCAAAATTTAAGCGGGTGCAGCTAACACCCGACGTGCTGCCAGCGGATGTGTTGGGCACCAGCATTTTTGATCTGGGCAGTCAGCAATTTACCCTCCGTAAAGGCCCCATTTTTACCCAGATTTTGCTGGCGGACGAAATTAATCGAACGCCCCCTAAAACCCAGGCCGCGCTCTTAGAGGCCATGGAAGAACGGCAGGTGACGCTAGATGGCGAAACCATTCCGCTGTCGCCCTTATTTTGGACCATTGCCACCCAAAACCCCCTCGAGTTTGAAGGCACCTACCCCCTCCCAGAAGCTCAACTGGATCGGTTTTTGTTCAAGATGGTGGTGGACTACCCCAATGCCGTAGCCGAAAAGCAGATGCTGACCAATATCTTGGGCGGCTTTGAGCCTCATAACTTGGCGCAGTGGGCGCATCAGCCTATTTTGAATGGCGATCAGATTTTAGAGGCGCGTAAAGCGGTGCGGAACGTTCGGGTAGAGGAATCTATTCTGGATTACTTACTCAACCTTGTGACCAGCAGCCGGAATCAGCCAGAATTGCTGCTTGGCGCTTCGCCGAGAGCCGCCGTGGGTTGGTTACGGGCAGCGCAAGCCCAGGCATGGTTAGATGACCGAGATTTTGTCACCCCCGATGACGTGAAGGGCATTGCCCTGCCGCTCCTGCGACACCGCTTTATTTTGAAGCCAGAAGCACAGCTCGACGGCATTTCTGTCGATCAGGTGATTCGCAATTTACTGAACCGCGTTGCGGTGCCGCGATGAGTGATGCCGTAAGTGGATCGAAACCAGTGACTGAGCGGCTCCGTGGCGATCGCTTCATCCCCAGCCAGCGGCTCTACTTAATTTTGGGGCTAGGGTTTTTGATTCCGATGGGTTTAGGTCAAATTCCTACTCTTTCGGTGGGCTGGCTGTGGGGCATTTTGGGCATTTATGACGCGGTGGTTTTGGCGATCGCCCTCCAAGATTACCGTCAGGCTACCCAGTGGCAAATTACCCTCGGGCGAACCTGTGATGAAAAACTCTCTATTGGGCGAGACAATCTCATTCGTCTGGTGTTAACGGTAACAGGTGCGCCCTCCGCCACCGCCGCGACAGTCCTTCAGCTTCGAGACGGTACGCCCTCTGCGTTTAAGGTCGATCTAGACCCGCTTTCAGTGGCGCTAACGCCGCAGCTTGAAACCGAGCTGACCTATCACGTTTTTCCCCCGCGACGGGGCACTTTTCGCTGGAATGCAACTAGCCTAAAGCTCCGCAGTCCCCTAGGGCTAAGCTGGCGAACTTGGCAAATGCCTCTCAAAACCGTTGTGGATGTTTACCCTGACCTGATTGGGTTACGGATGCTGTCGATTCGGCTAAGCCTAGAAAATAGCGGCAATCTTCAGCGTCGCCATAAAGTAGGCGGCACAGAATTTGCCGAGCTGCGCGAGTACGCCGTTGGAGACGACATCCGCTTTATAGACTGGAAGGCCACCGCCCGTCGTCAGCGACCCATCGTGCGCTTACTAGAGCCAGAGCGGGAACAGCCGCTGCTGATTTTGCTAGACCGAGGACGGCTGATGACGGCGCAAGTGGCAGGGCTAAGTCGGTTTGACTGGGCGCTGAACGCGGCGCTGTCTTTGGCAATGGCGGGGCTACGACGGGGCGATCGCGTGGGGGTGGTTGTCTTCGATAAAACCATCCATACCTGGATTGCGCCACTGCCAGGACTAGGGCATTTATCCCAAATTTTGGAGCGTCTCAATACCATCGAGCCAGCCCGTACCGAATCTGACTATGCGGGGGTAACGGCTCAAGTGCTGAATCAGTATCATCGACGGGCGCTGGTGGTACTGCTCACCGATATTGTGGATGAGATTGCCTCTCAAGATCTGCTGGTCGCCATGGGACGGCTTAGCCCTCGGTTTTTGCCCCTGTGTGTCGCCCTTAGAGATCCGCAAGTGGATGCTCAGGCAAAACCCCCTGTAGATTCACATCCTTCGCCCGAACCCCAAATGGTTCAACCGCTCTATACTCAAGCCGTAGCGCTTGACCTTTTGCATCAGCGCAAGGTCGCTTTTGCAAAACTTCGCCAGCAGGGCACGCTGGTTTTAGATGCGCCTGCGCCTCAGGTGAGTGAGCAATTGGTGAATCAATACCTGCGTGTGAAGGCACGAGGACGACTCTAATGAATCCTAATTCTGACTCATCCTCAAACGAGAATACCGAGGCGGAGGCAATGGCAGCCTACGCCACCGGACAAGCCGCCTTTGAGCGGGGTCTGTATCGAGATTCTGTGGACTGGTTTGAAAAGGCTTTATCGCTCACGTCTTGGCAGTCCGCCTTGGGCGGCGAAATTCAAATTTGGCTGGTAACGGCCTACGATGCGGCGGGGCAGAATGAAGCGGCGATCGCCCTCTGTCGTAAACTTTCCACCCACAGTAATCTTGAAACCCGTCAGCAAAGTAAGCGCCTGCTGTACATCCTAGAAGCGCCAAAACTTCAGTCCCGACCGGAATGGCTCACGCA
>JBGSVR010000488.1:0-8490 GCA_041752855.1 Thermosynechococcaceae cyanobacterium | reverse complement strand
GATGGCGAGCAGCTTGTGGCTCAAAAAAATGCGCTACTCGATAGCATTGGGGTTCTAGAAGCCTCTATGGTAGAAAAATTTCCCTACGAAGTGCCCGCTGCCTATGCCAACTACCCGCAGCTCAAGGGCAGAGCAACCATTGCGGTAGAAACCACCAAAGGCAATCTAACCGTTGTGGCAGATGGCTACAGCGCTCCGGTCACGGCGGGTAACTTTGTTGATTTGGTTCAGCGAGGTTTCTATAACGGGCTTCCCTTTACCCGATCTGAAGAGTCTTACGTCCTTCAGACGGGCGACCCGCAGGGTGCCGAAGTGGGCTTTTTAGACCCCACCAGCGGGAAGTATCGCGCTATTCCTATGGAAATTTTGGTGCAGGGCGATAAGGTTCCGTTTTATGGCTCCACTTTAGAAGATGCAGGACGCTATGTAGACAATCCGGTGCTGCCTTTCTCAGCTTATGGCGCGGTTGCGATGGCTCCGCCCGATACGGATGCCAATGGTGCTTCCTCTCAGTTTTTCTTCTTTTTGTTTGAGCCAGAACTCACTCCAGCAGGCCGTAATCTCTTAGATGGACGCTATGCCGTGTTTGGCTATGTGGTGTCGGGTCAAGAGGTGTTAGGTCAACTCAAGCAGGGCGACAAAGTTGTATCGGCGAAGGTGATTGAAGGGCTTGAAAACTTTGTAAAGCCTAAAACGGCTTAGGTCAGTTTATCTTCGCTATTTTTAAGTCCACTCCCAATATGGGGGTGGACTTTTTTGTAGTCCTTCATCCCGCTGGGTTGAGATGCACCGCTCATTTTTAGGAAGGGAACTGCTGGGCATAAAAGCGGGCATAGCGCGAATTTTGATCCATCAGCATTTCATGGGTTCCTGCTTCTACCACCTGACCTTTTTCCAGCACTAAAATCCGATCTGCGCCGCGTACCGTTGCCAGACGGTGGGCAATAATAAACACCGTTCGCCCCTTCATCAAACGCTCCAACGCCTCTTGTACCAGCGCCTCAGATTCTGAATCTAATGCTGAAGTCGCCTCATCCAGAATTAAAATGCGCGGGTCTAAAAGCACAGCGCGGGCGATCGCCACTCTCTGCCGCTGCCCGCCTGAAAGATTCACCCCCCGCTCTCCCAGTACCGTGCCATAGCCCTGTGCAAACTGAGAAATAAACTGATGGGCATTGGCAACTTTTGCGGCTGCCTCAATTGAAGCCAGATTGTAGTGCGCCTGACCAAAGGCAATATTTTGGGCGATCGTCCCTGAAAACAGCACTGTATCTTGGGGTACGATGCCAATCTGCTGCCGCAGGCTTTTGAGGGTAACGGTTTGGATATCCACCCCATCAATCAACACCTCTCCCACCAACGGCTCATAAAAACGTGGCAGTAGATTCACCAGCGTCGTTTTCCCTGCGCCCGAAGAGCCAACCAGCGCAATGACTTCTCCGGGCTGGGCAGTGAGCGTTAGTTCCTTTAGGATCGGATGACTTGAGGGGTAGGCAAACGAGACATTGCGGTACTCTACTTTGCCCTGCACAAGAGGGAGGGCGATCGCATTGGGTCGCTCCACTACCGTCGGCTGTAAATCCATCAGCTCAAACACTCGGTCTACCGAAGCTTCCCCCTGCTTGAACTCGTTGTAGTTATTGGTGGCAATATTGATGGGGTCAATAATGAGGGCAACCGCAGCGGTAAAGCTAATAAATTGGCCACCCGTGAGCTGCCCCCGCGCAATTTGCCAGCCCCCCAACATAAACAGCAGCACAATACTCATGGCTTCTAAAAAACCCACCACTGGGTGCTGAATCGCCTTAATGCGCTCTGTGGCAAACTTAGCCTGTCGATTTTTTTCGGCAGTCTGCAAAAACCGCTCAATTTCATAGTCTTCGGCTGCAAAGGCTTTGACCAGACGAATACCGCCAAACACCTCTGTTAGTAAAGAAGATAAGTCCGAAATTTGGGTTTGGCTATGGCGCGAAAACCGCAGCAGCCGCTCCCCAAACCAGCCAATCAGCAATGCCATGACGGGCACAATGAGCAGCGTAGTGAGGGTAAGCTGCCAGTTGAGATAAATCATGTAGCCCAAAATGGCAACCAACTGAAGCGTGCAGGGCAAAAACTGGTGAAACAGCTTATGAATGACCTCTCCAACGCGATCAATATCTTCGGTGAGTCGATAGACTAAATCCCCCGTCGCGGCGGTTTCAAAATAGTCAATATTCAGGCTCTGAAGCTGGATATAAACCCGTCGCCTGATGTCTAAAACAATTTTGAGCGCGACCTTTGCCATCAGCGCATCTTGCCCAAACTGAAAGATGCCCCGCGTCAAAAACAGGAAAACCGCAATCAGGGGCAGCCGCAGCAGTGCCTCCATGTTGCCCTTGCCAATATCTGTGGCAATTTGCCCAATCAGTGCCGCAATGACGGGCGTGGTTAACACAAACCCCAGCACGCACAGCAGCGCTACCCCTAAGGTTGACGAATGAGGACGAAGGTAGGGAATGAGCAGCCAATAGTGCGATCGCGGTTTCAATCGTTTTAGCCCAGAGACATTGCGCCTTTCATTGTCTCATCTGGGTGGGTGGGCGATCGCTCTACATCGTTGTGCCGGAAATCCAACGCCATTGTCGCCGCGATAAAACCATTTACTGTTGTATGCCCACATGGAGTGATCGCCGTGCCGCTTCTGCCACCAAGGGGTTGCTATCTTTCTGTAAAAAACGCAGCGCCGACTGGCTTTGAGGGTCTGGCAAATTTCCCAAAGCTTCGGCTAATCGCTTACGGAGCAGCCAGTCCTCTGCATCCACAAACCGCAGAAGACTGCTTAAGGTATCTACAGCACCAATTTCGCCGAGGGCGGCGATCGCCGCTTCTTGCAGCAAAATATGTTTGCTTTCCAGCGCCTCTAGCAAAACGGATGTGGCTTGAGAATCTTTCAAGTTGCCTAAGGCCACGGCTGCACTAAACTGCACCAGCCAATGCTCGTCTTCGTAGAAAGCATGACGCAACGGCTGTAGGGCGCGACGGTCTTCGAGATAGCCTAAGGCTCCGGCTGCGATCGCCCGCATGTTGTGGTCTGGGTCGGCGGTTAAAATGGGCACCAAAAGCGACAGGTTTTCTGGCGTGGGCTGAATGCCCAGAGAATACACCGCCATCCCTCGAATTTGGGTGTTTTCGTCTGCTAGCGCCTGCTGAATCAGCGGTAGAGCAGTGAGGGCGCTGATGTAGCCTTTTTGCAGCTCAATCATGGCTAACACTCGGTCTTTAACGTTTGAGCTTTGCAGTTGAACCGCAAGCTGCTCTAGACTGAGTTGACGCATAAAAACTGATTCTCAGAACAAACTTTAACGAAGGTCATAGACCATTTTGGGTAACGCAAATCAGGGGCGAATGCTCCTCTCCCATAACTTTGACATCTCACCGGACGTTCTACCAGCGCTTAGCCGCGAAGAATTTGCAGAAGTATTTCAAACAGGGTTAAGCGCCCAGCCAAACCTGCACTGTCGGCTCATCAGCCATCCCCACTGGACGGTCGAAATTTTGTTTGCAACTCCAGAATTTTCTGCCCAACAGGTCGGTGAGCTGTGCGCCCAAGTTTTGGCAGAAGTGAGATCGCCGCAAGTCACCTCAGGTACGAACCCAGACATTTTAGTCTTAGGGGGGCTTAAAACTACGCCTCCCACTAGCAACTCCCCCGATGCCCTTCAGCCTGGAGAATGGGGCGTAGATGTAGTAGAAACACCTTCTGGGGATGCGTTTTTGCAGGGAATCGCCTGGGAAACCACTATTTCTCAGAAACCACCAGACAGCATTTTTAAGGTGGCACGCAAAATCGTATAGGTTTTATTTTTATGGATGGCGATAGCTTCGCACCAAGAGTCCGCCTTGCTCAACTCAAATCTTGGCTGCGTAGTGGGGCGATTAACCAGCGCAAAGTGCCATTGATGAATTAGCAAAATGTCCGCCTGAGATTGCCGTTCCAGGCTTGCAGCGCATTGCGGCGGCAAAGCCGCAGCGTTGACAGAGCGACTCTAAAAGGCTCTTAATAGCTCAACTTCAGCGCACTGGCAGGCACATCATCCCAAGACTCAACCGTTCGCAGACTGGCAACCCAGCCCTCTTTTCGCTGGGTATCGGTAAGGTTGCTCTCGAAGGAATCGTGACAGGCGATCGCATGTTGTTCACTCTGGCAGGCAATACAGGCGTAGAGTAACCCAGACGGATCGATTTGCTCATTCACCCAAATTTTGCTGATGCTCATTGTATCTTCCCTAAAATCAACAGCAAACAAAGTTACTAGACTGGATTGGGTTTCGACTCCGCTCAACCCTCGCCAATACGAGATTTGAGGGTTGAGACTTCGGCTAACGCTCAGTCGGACACGGAGCCGAAACCCGTTGTACAGAGATGCTCATCCAATGCAAAAAGAGGAAGCAAAAGCTCCCTCTGAGGTTCCTAACAGGTAGGATTTAGGGGTAAAAATCACCGAAGTGGATTCTAGTAAGCTAGACCCATGCTTCGAGTGGTTTCAGCACCCAAATAAACCCGAATGCTGAGGAAATCGGTGGGGCAAGCCGTTTCGCAACGTTTGCAGCCAACGCAGTCTTCAGTTCGAGGCGAGGAAGCAATTTGACCTGCCTTGCAGCCATCCCAAGGAACCATTTCAAGAACGTCCGTTGGGCAAGCCCGCACGCACTGCGTGCAGCCAATGCAGGTGTCATAGATTTTGACAGAGTGTGACATCGAATAAAAGCTCCAGTTATATAATCAAACGGCTCACCGTTGGATGCTTTTCAAAGGTGACCCCGACGGTCAGAATGCTATAACGAAACTTAGTTTACAGCAGCGGTTTTACCCATCTGACAAATTTGCGACGAAACTTCAAAGAACGTAACTTTATGGGGCAGTAGAGCGCAGTTTTGCCCCTAGCTCTGCTTTAATACGGCTCAAAATGTAAGCCTGATCCATCGAAGCCAAAATCTCTCGAACAACAGCTCTAGGGCTATCAGGCCCCCAAGTTGCGCCATTGGCAACGTAATGCTTAGCGACTTGACCAATGCCGTAAGAAGAAATCCCCGCCACCCCTGCTTGAGCTGTGGCAACAGATAAATAGGGCAGCAGTGAAGCCCCGCCCGTCAGGGGAGCTGCAACGCCCATCAAGCCCTTGAGAGAACTAAGCCCCAAGGTTGTGAGCAGTTCTGCAATGCTAATGCCGCCCATTGCGATCGCAATGTTGCGCAGTAGCCCCAGTGCCCCCTGCCGCGTCATGGGGATGCCGTAGAGCGTAGAGAGGGTCACAATCATGGCAACGTCAATGGTGGCGCTGCTGATGACATCTAGAAATGTGATGGGGTTGAGGGCGATCGCCAGTGCCTTAGTTGTCACACTTTGCCAAATAATGCGGTTGGCTTGGCGATCGCGGATTTCTAGCTTACGCGCAAGGAGCTGTTCGTTAATATCATCTGCATAGAGCAGCGTATTGAGTGCCACCAGCGCCTTACCTTCGCGGTCTAAAATTTCTAAAATTTTGAGCTTGAGGTCATCAATTTGGGGTGCGCCTGTCACTAATTCAGCGCTCCAGCTTCCGTCTTTGTTCTGGATAGGCTGAGCCACCAGAGGCGCAGCCGCCGCCATCACAATTTCATTGGGCGAGAGCAGCTCCCGTACCCGCTCATCTCGGATCTTTTGATAAATCTCTAGACGGTCGGCTTCAGGGTACTGATCAATTTTGTTAAATACCAGCAACATGGGCTTACTGGCCTTTCGCAGCTCAGTCAGCGCATCATACTCCACGCGGGTGATGTCGCCTGCCACCACAAACAAAATCAGGTCGGCCTGTTTTGCCACTTCCCGCGCCATTGTCTCCCGCGCCTGTCCCTCAATTTCGTCAATTCCGGGCGTGTCAATTAGCTCAATGCGAGACTTGCCTACCCCCGCCACAGAAATTCGCACCACGTTTGCAAGGTCATCACTCGTTGGCTCAAGGCTCCAATTCGCCTGCTGAGTGGTGCGCGTAACGCCGTGGACTGGTCCTGTTTTAAACATAGTTTGACCCAGCAAAGCATTCAGCAAAGAGGATTTACCGCGACTCACCATCCCAAAAACCGCAATATGCACCACCTGCTGCTCAAGTTTTTCCAGCATTGACTGAAGCTGCTGAATTTCGGTTTCTAACCCCGATCGCTCTTGCTCGGTGAGATCAATGCGCTCTAGCAATTGGCTCAGCGCAAACTGGGCTTGCTGATAGTTTAAGTCTGCCTGAATATCGTCAAATGCCTGAATGGTCTGGTCTAACTCTGCTTCAAACCCATCCGAGTCAGCTCCAAGAGGAACGTTCTCTACCCAGTCGTCCCATTCCTTCCATTCGTCGATGTTTTGCGCTCTCTGCTCATCAGCCGTCATTACAGCGGATCCTTGTATCGTGGCTTCATGACTAGCGTAGCGGTTGTCTTTAAGTTCTTGCTCTCGCCCTAAATCTGCGGGAGCTGATCGACTTCAAAGTATTGATAAAACTGGTCGGTGACTTGCAAAGTATAGGAGCGTCCATTAGAAGATCGCCGTTTTTGCACAAAGCCCCGCTCGACGAGTTCTGGCACATGTTGATACACACCAGACCCGCGTAGCTCAATCAGATCGGGTTGGGCAATGGGGCCTTTGAGGGCGATCGCCGCTAGTGTTCTCAATATCCCCACGCCGAGATCCGTCGGAATGAGCGTTGCGACTAGGGGCTGAAAGGCTTCTTTAAGCTGGAGGCTGTACCCTGCATCGGTTTCTGCAATTTCGAGAGCGCTGTCGCGCTGCACGTAGTCTTGCATGAGTTCGATGAGCGCTTCTTCGGTGGCATCGCGATCGCACCCAGCGGTTTCTGCCAGCACATTGAGCGAGAGGGGCTGCGCTTTAACGTACAAAATGGCCTCTAGCTTTGCCGCAAGCCGAGGGGTAAAAGAATCCGTTTCTGAAGTTGAACGCATAGCGATGAGTGAGATAAAAATGATGGCGGAACCGGATGCTAGTCATGTTACTATGTTTCTTTGGGCTGATAGATCCAGTTCTATTGAGTCCAAATCGCCTTGAAAAAGAATTTTGATGCTGCCAAGGCGCAGTTCTGTAGTAAACGTTGAGGTCAACATGGCGAAGCGCCGCAACCTGAAGAAAGAAAAAGCACTCCGAAATCAAGCTTACGCGCGGAAGTTCCGCAAACGCTCGACGGGCGGTCGTTATGGTCGTCGATTCTACAATAATGATAACCGCGCTGAAGGCGGGGATGATCAGGATCAAGAGAAGCAAGATATTGGGACTGGCGCCGCAGAATAGCAGCCCTAATCTTGATTGAAATTATAAAGGAGTGTCAATGCAATTGACGCTCCTTTATTTTAGGCATCAGCGTAGAGCGAAATTGCTTATATAAATCAGGCTAAAGTCTTTAAAAGAATGTGCGGAATAGATCTACTACTCTCCATCGGCAGCGACTTTGCTCAGGTGCTGTGAATATTCATGAACTTTAATATAAGGACGAACAACATCACGCCACTTGATATAACCAATTGCGTTTAAATGAATTCCGTCATACGTAAATTTTTGATTAAGTTGATCTGGCGCAGCAATCATTTTTGAGTAAAATGCAATCAATTGACTTGGCTGACTGGGCTTGACGACCATCTTAGAGTAAAGATCAATATAAATTACCTTCTTTCCATCAGCTATACTTGCTAAGCCTTTATTGACTTGAGGAATAGACTGTACTACCTCTGCACGCAAGTATTCTCCCCAAGAACGATGCCACATAACATCATTAACAGGTAAAATACTTTGCAAAAAAATCTGAGTATTAGGTGAAGTCGATCTAATTTTTTCAATGAGTCGTCTGTAATCAGTTAACACTTGAACAGCTTTTTTACCTTCCTTTAAGTCATTAATACCAACCATAATAAAAAGTTGGTCGGGATGATGACGAAGAATTTCATCAACACGTCTTTGTAATCCCTCAACTGTTTCGTTACTAATCCCTCGATTCAATATTGGAATTTGAAATAATTCGTTCCATTGACAATAATATGTAATTGAGTCTCCAGCAAAAATAATGGCTTCTTTATTCTTGTTAGGTAAGTTTTCATAAACATCTTTAATACTAAGATATGTGGGTGAGTTGATATCACTAAAACCACTAGATAGTGCTGACGGTGATATTTTATTAATGAAGTAATAAATTCCACCTTGTCGATAAATGAACAATCCACCAAAAATAAGAAATATTAAGTTAATAAGTATAGAGTAAAATATTAGTCTGCTTGGTTTTCTTTTATGATCTTTTTTGGGTTTTATTGTGGAACTTTCTTTTAAGAGCATGATTTTTATCTAAGTACAGGACAAAAATTGAAGGGATAGTCGAAAGTCATCCTCATTGATAGGAGAAGGATTGAGAACAATCTGTCGAATATAGTCAAACCCTAAGCGAAATAGACTCTTTGCGCGTCTTCCATGCTTTTTAAGCACAAT
>JBGSVR010000487.1:0-2929 GCA_041752855.1 Thermosynechococcaceae cyanobacterium | reverse complement strand
TGGCTTTATTCCATCCCAGATGGGGTTGGAGGGCTTTCCTTAATTCGCTATATTGACTCATGGGGTTTCTCATGGATTTCGTAATTCTGATGAAACCCCATCCTCACAACATTTTCAAGCTTTTTGTCCTGTACTTAGCTCAGCCCTATAAAATTTGCTTTTGTACGTTCAAAGAAAATCGTCTTCTAAGAATGCACATTACGACTGCTTTCTTTGACACAACTAATCGTATCTATAATCAAGCAAGATACAGCATCTTTAAAATTGCAATGGACGCCACAAAGCGTCCAAAAAATAGAGCACTACCGATAGAAGCAAGGAAGAAATAATGACGGCTCCTTTTTAGGGAGCCTCAGCCGCATAAGCGGGGCAGGTCACTGTTACCTAGGCATGGCCTAACCAAGGACTTTTGGTAGTGGGGTGCCTTGCAAGCGCAATCCTGTATCCACCCTTGGTCTGTTAGTGTGGTATGCCTTAGATACCTTTACATTAACTATCGTAGTACACTTCGAGTAATAATGGCAATCAAGCCGAAAATGCTAAATTTGAGAGCCAATCGAAGAATTACAAGGAAATAAACTTTACAGAACGCCCTTAGAACTCGGAATTTCGTGCTGGCGACGCGGATCGATTTCAACCGCCATGCGAACCGATCGTGCAAACGCCTTAAACGTCGCTTCAATAATATGGTGAGAATTCATGCCGTCGAGCTGACGGATATGCAGCGTCATCTGGCTGTGGTTGACGATCGCCACAAAAAACTCCCGCACCAACTGCGTATCATAGGTGCCCACCCGCTGCGTCGGGATCTCTAGCCCATAGCTCAGGTGCGGACGACCTGAAAAATCGAGCGCTACCTGCACCAACGATTCATCCAACGGCGCAACAAAGTGACCAAACCGCTGGATGCCCTTGCGATCGCCCAACGCCTTTGCGATCGCCTGACCTAAGGTAATGCCCACATCTTCATTGGTGTGATGGTCATCAATATGTACATCCCCCGTCGCCTGCACCGACAAATCGAGCAGCCCATGCGCCGTAATTTGATCCAGCATGTGATCTAAAAACGGAACGCCCGTATGATTATTGGCCTTCCCCGTGCCGTCTAGGTTGATCGACACCGAAACGTCGGTTTCATTGGTTGCACGACGCACCGAAGCAGTCCGACCGGACGCAATGGAAAAAGCAATGGGGTTCTCTTGGGTTTGCATAGCGTTGGGCAGCGTAGTGACAATACTGGCTTTATTATCCTGCAAAAAAGACGGCGATCGCCTTGGCCTTAGCGCGATCGCTCAAACTGTCGCTAAAGGTCTTTCAAATGTAGCCTTGGGTTATAGCTGCGGTTTTCCGCTATTTTTTCATAACACTCACGCTCAAGAGTGCTGAGTTCCTTCGGCGGCACAATCTGAATTTTGAGGATCTGATCGCCATGACCGCCCTTAGAAAGCGGCCAACCCTTACCGCGTAGCCGCAGCGACTGCCCCGACTTAACCCCCGCCGGAATATTGACCTGCACCACTCCCGTGGGCGTGGGCACATCTATTTTGGTACCCAGCACCGCCTCATCGGGTGCGATCGGCAACTCACATACAAGCTGATCGCCCTCAAACTTAAAGAAAGCATGGGGCTGTAGCTTCACATTTAAATAGAGGTCGCCCCTCTGTTGGGTCATCGGGTTAAGCTGCCCCTTCCCCCGTAGGCGAATGCGACTTCCCGTCTTAGCCCCCGCCGGAATTCGCACGGTCAAATTTTCTTGAGTGCTGAGCAATAAACGTTTTTCCGTGCCCTTCAGGGCTTCAGCAAAGGTAAGCGTAATTTCTGCTTCTGCATCAGCAGAAGCATTCCCTTGGGGGAACCCGCCACCAAATCCGCCAAAGTTCTCAAACCCAAAGCCAGCGCCACCAGGCGCACCCGTTGTCGTGCGGTAAGATCTGGAGCCGCCGCCGCTACCGCCTGCCCCACCGCTAAACCGCCCTAATAGCTCATTAATAAACTCATCAAAGTTACCGTACTGCCCAAAGTCTGTCTCAAAGCCACCCGCGCCACCGCCTGGAAAGCCACCATCCATTTGCCGCCAGTATTGCCCAAACTGATCGTATTTTTTGCGCTTATCGAGATCAGAGAGGACTTCATAGGCTTCATTAATCTCCTTAAACTTTGCTTCTGCAACCGCATCATTGTGGTGCAGGTCAGGATGATACTGACGGGCTAGCTTGCGAAATGCTTTTTTGATATCAGACTCATTGGCAGACTTATCCACCCCAAGAATTTGGTAATAGTCTTTAAAATCTGTCGCTGGCATGAGTCGAGTCTCCCTTAAAAGAAGTCGTTAGACCAGCAGTGACATTCGGCACAGGTAGGTTCTAACGCTTTATTTAAGATAGCCCATAGAGAAAGCTCTGCACCTCCTGTCACAAAAGGTGCAGAGCCACATTGTTAATCGACCGTAGAATATCTAAGGTGATAGACGATGTCTTTAGAATTAAGAGAACAAATTTTCCCTAAACGACTTCAACGAACCACTAAACCTTCAAAAAAAGTAAGTGGCCCAAATTCTAAATCGTGAATGGTTAGCTCATCTTCATAAATGGTGAGCTTTCGGGGCTGACACAGATGTGTCCGAACCGACACAATATGTGCGCCTTCATTGATTAAATCTTCTAAATACCCATCTTGCGCCGCAGTAGCAAGAGATGGATTTTCAAACGGGCCAAAGTAATAAATACAGCTTGGATGAGCGGTAAAAACCTCAACCCACCAGCTAAATCTTAAGGCAACATAGTTTGGGTCAATGGGGCAACTCATAATCATGACTCCTGAGATAGGGCAGAAGACGTTCAACGTCTATCTAGTCTCGATCTCACTCCTCTTACATTGGTCTATTGCACACACCAGTAGACCAATGGGTTTCAACAGGTCTGAATTTAGC
>JBGSVR010000486.1:0-6803 GCA_041752855.1 Thermosynechococcaceae cyanobacterium | reverse complement strand
ATGTTCAATCAGATTCATCGGAGATTCAGTCCATAGCGTTTTCTCTATTTTCTTTTTTCTCTCACCAATAAACCAGCCCTGCTCCCAGGAGGGGATTCATGAATCGGTTTATGGCAAAAACCTATACGGAAGGGAAACTTTAAGACTTGTGTATACAGTAGGTTTTTACGATGTTTTAGATGCTTTGCGTTCAGTGTTAAAGTCTTAGCTCGGACAAAATATAGGGTTTAATCCAGGGTTTATGGTGGGTCAAGATTGGTTAAACCTGCTCAAACGCCATCGGGTCATTGCGGTCATCCGCACAGAATCTGTCACGGTAGGCTTAGAAATGGCGAAAGCGGCAGCGGCAGGCGGCATTCGCTTAATTGAGGTGACTTGGAATAGCCACCAGCCCGCAGCGCTCGTTGAGGCATTACGCGCTGAGGTGCCCCACTGCACCATCGGCTGCGGCACAGTGCTGAATTTAGCGCAGATTAAAGATGCGATCGCAGCTGGTGCCCAGTATGGCTTTATGCCCCATGTGGATGCAGCTCTAATTGGCTATGGACGTGACCAGGGTTGGCCGATTCATCCAGGGGCATTAACCCCCACAGAAATGATGACCGCCTGGAATGCTGGCGCGAGTGGCGTAAAGGTGTTTCCCGTCGCGGCGATGGGCGGGTGTGATTACATCCGCAGTTTACAGGGGCCTTTGAGCCATATTCCACTGATTCCGACGGGCGGAGTAACGTTGGAGAATGCAAAGGAATTTCTGATGGCGGGGGCGATCGCCGTCGGCTTATCCGGCGAATTATTTCCCCAGCCAGCCGTAGCACAGCAGAACTGGGGAGAAATTGCAGCGCGCGCCCAGCGGCTAATGCAGTCTTTAGACTACTGAAAGAGCTGCTGCTCAATGGCGGCAACTAACTCAGGCGATTCTGGCCCCACCGCACTCTTAAAGCGCCCAACGATTTCACCCGTTTTACCAATCAAAAACTTCTCAAAATTCCAAGACACATCTCCCTTGGGTTCGGCCTGGACGAGCTTCGCGTACAGCGGATGCTGCTCTGCACCACGGGCATGAACCTTATCAAATAGCGGAAACGTCACGCTAAAGCGCGTTGAGCAAAACTGCTGAATTTTTTCATTGGCATCCGGCTCCTGCATCCCGTAGTCGTTGCAGGGAAATGCCAGCACTTCTAACCCTTGGGCCTTATATTTTTCGTAAAGCTTTTGCAAACCTGCGTATTGCGACGTATAGCCACAGTAGGATGCCACGTTAACAATCAAAAGCACCTTTCCGGCATAGGTGCTAAGCAACTGCTCTTGTCCATCAATCGTCTTTACCGCAATATCCGAAATTGTCATACTCATGCTTGTTGTGGCGTTGGTTAAAGAATTAAGACAGGTCTAGTATATATTCTGGCATTTCAGCCTAAAGCAGGCGAATGAGACAAAATCCGCCTGCTTTTTCATCAACTTTGCAAATGTAGTCTTACAGAACTCTAAAAATGAAAGGGTATCTGAACGGCTGCTCAGGGGTACTAAAGCATTTCAGAATGGCGAAAATGGGCGCCAACCAGGCTAAGAACAGCATTCCACCCAGCACCCACAGCAGCGGTAGCACAATTAGAGTCCACCAGAAAAACCCGACAAATGCTGCGATCGCCCCATATAGCCAAATATTAAAGTGAAAGTTGAGCGATTCTCGTGCGTTGTCCTTAATCACAGGGTCTTCTGAAAGCAGAAGAATCCCCAAGGGAATGCCCGCTGTCAATACCAGAGGACTAAAGAAAATAGCGCCGTGGCAAAGTGCCGAAAGCAATTTTCGCTTGTCATTATCGTAGGTCGTCTGCATCATATCCTTCCAGTGCGACAGCAATGGTCTTTTATATCCTAATATTGCCGAATTTTTAGCCTTAAGGAAAGGTGCAAAAGCTTCTCAAGCGGTGGCAATCTCCTCACCTTTAGGTAGAGATTACAGCCACTGAACCGAATTTAAAGCAACAGGGCACACTGAGTAGATGTTGTCGGCACCCCAATAGACAACCTTGAATAGGCCATTGAAGCGACTTCTAAGGAGTTTTACTGCGCCATCAGCGTAAGCATTACGGGTTGAGTATAAGGCTGAGCGAATAGATAGGGAAGCAAAGCGTTCTATGATTTCATCACGTTTGAGGCATAAAAAGAAGACTTTTTTGTCAACCAGAAGCCGTTCTTTTGGACGGTTTTGGCGCTTAACCCGTAGAGGAATTCCAAAGCGTTTTCTTAGCATCCTGAGTATCGCGATGATTGTGCTGACAATCGTGAGCTGCGGACAAAAGCCATTGCCCATTCGCGTTGGTATTGTCCCTTGGCCTGGGACAGAAGGGCTTTACCTCGCAAAAGATTTAGGATACCTGAAACCTGACCTTGTTGAACTTCTCGACTACCCTTCAGATCCTGAAATGATTCGGGCTTATCGCAATGGCGATCTAGACGCAATCAGCATTACCTTCGATGAAGCCCTCTCTTTAAGCGAAACCAAAGCAGACCTTCGCGCTGTTCTGGTACAGGATATCTCCAACGGCGGTGATGCCATTGTGGGGAAACCCAGTATTAAGACCCTACAAGACCTAAAAGGACAACGTATTGGTCTTGAATCAAATGGTCTGGGAGCCTTTGCCTTAAGCCGCGCCTTTGACCAAGCCGGACTCTCTTTAAAAGATGTAAAGCTTGTTTCTGTATTTGCATCTGAGCATGAGCAAGCCATTCAAGAGAAACGAGTAGATGCGGTTGTGACCTATGAACCCCTCATAACCAAACTAGAGTCTATGGGCGGTCATGTTCTTTGGGACAGTAGCAAAATTCCAGGAGAAGTTATAGACATCATTGCAATGCGAGAAGACATCTTAAGCCAGCGACCAGAGGCAGTTAAAAATTTTTCCCAGGGATGGTTTCAAGCCCTTCAATATCTCCAAAAGAATCCTCAGGATGCGGCTCGTCGAATTGCGCCCCACATCGGGTTATCTCCCCAACAGTTTCTAAAAACACTTCAGAAAATCCGTATCCCAAACGCTTCAGAGAACCAAAGAATACTGGGAAAACAAGACCAAACTGTCCTTCAATCTATGAAACGCCTAACACAATATTTAGTATCGAAGGATCTGCTAAAACCTTCCGTTGATCCAGTTCACTTGCTAGATGATCGACTCGTTAAGATGAGCGACTAAATCTTTTGAGTCTTTTCAGTGTTCTGTGCAAGGCCGATTAAATAACGCCTAATGCTTACGTCCTTTGTTCTTGAAACATTTGTCTAGCCCATGAAACGGTTTCCCTTTGCGCTTCGCTGGTCTATTCCAGGTATGCTGCTGCTCTTGGGCAGTACCTTAAGCCTTTTCACATTTCATCGACAAGTGGCTTATTCTCACAGTCAGACTGAAAAGGATATGCTGCGCCAGGTGAGAAAGGTGGGCGACCAAACTTCAGGCATCTTAGAGTATTTGCTGCTGTTTCGCCAGACCGATAAAACAGCGGCAAATCTAGTGATTACAAAGCTCAGCAGTAACCCAAATCTTACGCTGGCAATGGTCTATGACGAAGCTAATGAGGTGATTTTATCTAATCACTACGAACTGCGCACTCAGCCGATTGGCCTTACCCCTGCGGCTAGGTTTGGCGCTGAAGTTAACAGCGTGCGGCAAAGCAGATCTAGCAAAATTATGCTCTCGACAGATCGCCAGTCTATTCAGGCGCTATATCCAGTCACGTTGGGTGCTACTGCTGATCAGATCCGTCCTTCTCGCGTTGGGGTACTGTTCTTAAGCTATGACCTTAAAGCGATCAAACAGCGATCGTTCAATTATGCACTCGAACATTCGCTCGAATCTAGCGGCGTACTGATGCTTTTGTGCAGCGCCGTGGGGGTTTTCTTTTATCGAACCCTAACCCTACGGGTGGCTCAGCTTGTCAAAGCCGCCTATCGCCTTGCAAACGGAGAACTAGACGTTCGAGCTGGTCTACAGGGTTCAGATGAACTGGCTCAAATTTCGACGGCTTTTGATCAAATGGCAGGTCAGATTCAGGCTAGCCAAACCCAGCTTCAGAAGCTGTCTCAACAGCGCGAAGAATTGCTAAACCTGTTGGCGAGCCAGATTCGCAACTCCTTTGACCTGGACGTTATTCTATCGACAGCGGTAGAAGAAACTCAGCGTTTTTTAGGCGTAGATCGGTGCAATTTTGTCTGGTATCACCTTGAGGCAGCGGAGGCTTTTGTAGAACTCACCCATGAGGCGAAACAGGTGGGGGTGCCCAATCTGCTGGGGCAGTTCCCTATCCCAGTCGCGGATCTGCCTAACTTCCAGCAAATGGTGGAGCAGCCCTACACCTTATTTAATGATTTAAGTCAGCCAGATTTTAGCCAGTCTGAGGGGCAAAATGCTGAAATGCAGAAGGTGCTTGCCAGCAATGGCTTTCGATCTTTTCTAGGCTGTCCCATTAAAACTCGATCTGGCAAAATGGGAATGCTGGCTGGAATCTATCATGATGTTGCCCATGTCTGGAGCGCTAACGAAGTGGAGCTGCTGCGGGGGGTTGCCAACCAAGTCGAAATTGCGATTGATCAGGCAGAACTTTATGAACAAACCCATCATCAGGCGCTTCATGATCGCCTGACGGGTTTACCCAATCGGATGCTGCTCGATGATCGGTTAGTACGGGCGATCGCCGAAGCCCAACGCCATCAACGGCGGCTGGCGGTCATGTTTATGGATGTGGATCGATTTAAGGTCATCAACGATACCCTCGGTCATGCCTGTGGCGATTTATTACTGCAAGAAATTGCTCAGCGAGTTTTGAACTGCGTGCGGGATGTCGATACGGTCGCGCGATGGGGCGGGGATGAATTTGTAATTCTGCTGCCGGAAATCCAAAAGTCTGCGGATGGAGGAATGGTTGCTCAGCGAATTTTGACCGCGCTTAAGCCCATTTTTGAGATAGAAGACCACGCTCTTCACATCAGCAGCAGCATTGGTATTGCAACCTATCCTGAAGACGGCAAAGATGCCGAAACCCTTCTTAAAAACGCAGACGCAGCACTGTACCAAGCCAAAGCCAAGGGGCGAAATACTTATGAGTGCTACGCCCCAACCATTAATGCACCATTATCTGATGTGCTGACCATTGAGACTAGCCTGTACCAGGCCCTAGAAAATCAAGAGCTAATTTTGCACTATCAGCCCCAAGTCAATATCGAAACTTGGGAGATCACGGGGGTTGAAGCCCTTGTGCGATGGCAGCATCCAGAGCTAGGGCTGGTGCCTCCAGGCGTCTTTATTCCCATTGCTGAAGCCAATGGCCTGATTGTGCCCATCGGTGAATGGGTTTTGCAGACTGCTTGTGCCCAAGCTAAAATTTGGCAGACAAAAATGCCTTCTCTAAAAATAGCGGTTAACCTTTCTGCTCGACAGTTTCAACAGCCAAATCTTGTGGGGCTGGTCACAAACGTCTTGAGAGAAACTGCATTGCCACCGTCTTCTCTAGAGCTAGAGATTACGGAAAGTACCGTTATGCATGACGTAGCGTTTGCCCGTTCCACATTTACGGCATTCCAAGACATGGGAATCCATCTCTCGATGGATGACTTTGGCTCCGGATATTCTTCTTTAAGTTACTTAAAACAGTACCCGCTCCACACCATTAAGATTGACCGTTCTTTTATTCAGGAATTGCCTCATAATCCTTATGATCAGGCAATTGTGACAGCGGTGGTTGCCATTAGCAAAAGCCTTCGCCTTCGCGTTGTTGCGGAGGGCGTAGAGACTCAAGAACAGCTCAACTGCCTGAAACATCTTGGGTGCGATGTCATTCAGGGCTACTTTTTTAGCCGTCCACTCCCTGTGCAGGGCATCACTGATCTCTTGAGTAAAACTCAGCAAATCAATCAAGAAATAGTGTCTACGAAGAAGAGCTTATCGCTATAGCATCCTCCAGATGGCGGGCTGTTGGCTACATGAAATTATCGGGACTGGCATCGTTCAAATTGCCACATGACATCGCCAAGAGGCGTGGTTCGACTCCCGTTGCGATTTGAGTACCAATCGTCAGCCCCAAGGCCAGCGACAAAAAAGTATCGGGGCACTGGATTGGTTATGCCATTGATGTTTTTCCAGTTGCTATCAAAAAAATAGGGCTTTAGTTTTTCGCCAGACTCACCCTCTGCTTTTTGCCCCACTTCTGTTAGGTAAAGGCTACCGTAGCCCATGCTTCCGCCGAGATTGTAGGCCACGATATTGCCCCGTGTGTTGTGCTTTAGCGTAAAGGCCGCAACTTCAGTGGCGATGCCGCTTTTGCTTGCGCCAAAAATTAGTTCAAAGGTAGGTTTGCCAATGGCGCGGTAAACGCTTTTGATGAGCGGACATTTTTTTTGCTGAGCTAGGGTTGGCTTGGGTTGGGCGAAGGCTGCGCCCCAAGAGTTCGCCATTTGAGTCGATAGCGGAAAGGCTAAAACCGTCAGCATTAGACCTGTAGGACTACAGACCATAGGGCGTAACAGAGATAAAAACATGGGTTAAGCACTGTAGATTGAGGGAGATAAGGCCACATTACTTCAAAACGAGTGAATATCCTCTCTAGAAAGCGTTATCAGCCAAAACATAGGCTATGGTGTAACCAATTGACTTAACGTTGCGATCGCCCATGCTTGCTCGGATTTGGAGCGCTTCTCTTCTCGGTATTAATGCCATTCGCGTCGGCGTTGAGGTAGACGTATCGGGTGGGCTACCCGGCATCATCATTGTGGGTTTACCAGATACTGCCGTTCAAGAATCGAGAGAACGGGTGCGAGC